>JACPZX010000118.1 GCA_016195325.1 Acidobacteriota bacterium | reverse complement strand
GGACCGCGATCGACTCGTCGGGCGCGGCGTGCTCGTGCAGCCCCCGGCCGATTTTCGCCCACCGCCTCAGGTACTCCGCCTCGGTCTCGACCGACGTGATGGAGACATACGTTTCCTCCCCCGCCGTGCCGACCCTCGTGTCCTGGCCCCGGAACGGCGCGAGCGACGACCACCCGGCGAGGAGGAGAGCGGCCGCGGCGAGCCCCCCCCGCGCGCGCACGGGCCATCCGGTGAGACGCGACGCCTCGAGGATCGCCAGCGCGGAGGCGAGGTAGGCGATGACGAGGGGAGCGTCGACGAAGCGGAACTCGAAGTGATCCCCGCCGATCGCCCACGTGTAGACGAGATAGAGGGCGGCAAAGGGGAGGGAGAACGCCGAGAGGGGAACGAGAGACGTCCCGGCGTCCGAATCCGAGGCCGAGCCGCGGCGCGCGCCGAGCCACCGCGCGAGGGGCCAGGCGATCAGGGCCGCGGCCGCGGGCCCGAGGTGCGCCCCCGCGAAGGCGCGGAGGTAGATCCAGCCGCTCTCGAGCCTGAGCCCCGGCACCTTGGCGTGGAACGAGTTCGGGACCCAGTCGCCGTAGTAGTCGTGGCGCCAGAGGAGATGGGCGAGAGGGATCGCGACGGCGGCGGCCGCCCATCCGAGGGGATAGGGCCGCCCTCCTCCCTTCCGGAGCGAGGCGATCGCCACCCCGGCCCCCGCCACGGCCAGGGCGAGATACCCCTCGGGACGCGTGAGGCACGCCGCGGCGATGAGGATGCCGGAGAAGGGAAAGACGGCCCGGGCCTCGTCGAGGCGCCGCCGCTCGGCGTGGAGGCGCCACGCCGCCGCGATCACGAGAAGGGTGAAGAGGCGCGTCTCGAGCCCCGACGTGGCCCAGGCGGCGAACGAGCGGTTCACGGCGAGCATCGCGGGGGCGAGGAGGGCCCCCCACCGGCCGGCGCCGAGATCGCGCCCGAAGCGGTGGACGACGAGGAGCGTGGCGACCGCGCACGCGATGCCGAGACCCTGGCAGGCGACCCCCGGGTCGAGCCCCAGCCGGATCGCCGCGGCGGCGAAGAGGGTCCAGAGGAAGTTCGTGTACCCCTCCGTCCTCTCGCCGAGGTTGAAGACGAGGCCGCGGCCGAGCGCGAGGTTGCGCGCGTAGCGAAAGGAGATGTAGGCGTCGTCGATGAGGAAGGCGCGCCACCAGGCGTGGAACGCGCCCAGGGCGACGAGGGTGCCGAGCGCCGCGCGCGCCGGGAGCCTCGAGCCGTGCGTCGTCATCGTGGGCGCACCAGCCCCTGCTCGAGGAGGTACGACGCCGTTTTCACCCCCGCGCAATAGAGGCCGACGAACGTCGGGTGCACGTCGTCGAGGCCGACGGGATCCTTCGAGAGCCGCTGGCACTCGACGAAGGCGTCGAGGAGATCGAGGTGCCGGAAGCCGTGCCGCGCCGAGAGGTCCCTCACCCATCGGTGCTCGTCGCGATGGTTGTAGCTCGACAGTGCGTCGAGGGTCGGGAATACGACGACCACCACGTCGAAGCCGCCCGACTTCGACAGCCCCGCGAGGACGCCGAAGTACTCCTCGACCGTGTCCTTCTGGACGAGATCGACCAACTCCTTCACCCGGGCGTCCGAGCTGACGGCGCTCGCGAAGAATCGATCGAGGACGCCGAAGCGGAGAAAGCGGTACAGCGCGCTGTGGGCGAGGACGGGGGAGAGGCGGGTGAGGCTCACGCTCCGCGTCCGGAACTCGCGCTCCAGCATCTCGATGTAAAGATGATGCGCCGGCCACGTCCGGTCGTTGAGGACGTAGGCCAGCACGACGAGATCGGGGGAGTACGCCAGGGCCCGATCCCGCAGCGTCTCGACCTCCTGCTGCGTGTTGTACCCCTCGACGCCGAAGTTCAGCACCTCGGCGCGCGCGCCGCCCTCCGTCAGCTTGCGCTCGAGGACGCTCGGGAATGTCCCTTCGTGCCGCTCGGTGCCGAACCCCTTCGCCACGCTGTCGCCGAGGACGGCGATGCGGTAGACGCCGGGGACCTTGAGGACGGTGTGCTCGTAGTCGCGGTAGCCGAGGGAGTTCCGCTGGGCTTCACTCCAGGCCGGATGAAGCGAGTCGCCGGTTGCGTCGGGGTTCGGGATCGGCTCCCAGCCGATGCGGACGTTCTTCGAGAGCTGGAACTGATCGTTCCGGAAGAAGGCGACCTGGGGGGCGCTGCCCGTGAGGCGGACGAGGATCTCGCCGAGGAGGAGCGCGGCGGCGGAGGCGGCGGCGAGGAGGAGGAGCCTCCCTCGAATCGTCCGGGCGGAACCCATGGCGCATTGTGCGCGCGGGCGCGCTCCGGCCGCAAGAGCGGTTCGATCCCTACTCGTTCCGGAGCGCGGCCATCGGGTCGATGCGCGTCGCCCGCCGCGCCGGCACGTAAGCGGGGACGAGCGCGACCGCGGTGAGGGTGATCGCGACGGCGGCGAAGGTGGCGGGGTCGGACGAGGAGACGCCGTAGAGCATCCCGGAGATGAGCCGCGTGAGGGCGAGGCCCGCGATCAGGCCGAGGCCGACCCCCGCGAGCGTCGTACTCAGCCCCTCGCGGAGGATCATCCGGAGGACGTCGGCCGCCCGCGCGCCGAGGGCCATGCGCAGTCCGATCTCGTGCGTGCGCTGCGCCACCGAGAAGCTCAGGAGCCCGTAGATCCCGAGCGCCGCGAGCGCGAGGGCCACCGAGGCGAAGGCGCCGACGAGCGCCGCCGGCGCGCGCCGCGGGGTCAGTGAGTCCGAGACGATCGACTCCATCGTCCGAGGGGCGGGCACCGGCTGGTTTCGATCAAGGGCGTGGATCGTCTCGCCGAGGGCGCGGGCCATCGCGGCCGGGGGTGACGCCGTCCGAACGACGAACGTCAGCGCGGTGTCGGGGCGCTGGGCCACCGGCACGTAGATCGCCGGGCGCGGCGACTCCTCGACCTGACTCATCTTCGTGTCGGCCACCACGCCGACGATCGTCTGGTACCCTTCGGTCTGCCAGTTGAACGCGATGCGCTTCCCGACGGGATCGACGCCGCGGAACCACTGCCGCGCCAGCGCCTCGTTGACGATCGCCACCCCGGGAGCGCCCGCCCTGTCGCGATCGTCGAAGTCGCGCCCGCGGAGGAGGGGTATCCGCATCGTGCGGAAGTACCCTGGCGTCGCGGTCAGCTTGTCGGCGATCGGTTCGGAGCCTGCGGGGAAGGTGCGCCCGTCGATCCCGAAGTTGCCGTTCGCGGAGCCCCCCGAGAGGGGGATGGTCAGCACCGCGGCCGCCGACTCGACGCCCGGGAGGGCCGCGATGTTCCGCCGCGCTTCCTCGACGAAGCCGGCCGCGCGCGCGGGCTCTGCGTAGCGGGGGTCGCCGAGGTGGACGTCCAGGGAGAGCACGCGCGCCGGATCGAACCCGATCGGCTCTTCGAGCGCCCGCCAGAGGCTGCGGAGGAGGAGCCCCGATCCGATCAGGAGGACGACCGAGATCGCGACCTCGCAGGCGACGAGCGCGCGCCGCAGCGATCCGCGCCGCGCGGCGTCGCTCCGGCCTCCCTGCGCCAGCGACGCCTGGAGGCTCGCGCCGGTCGCCTGCCAGGCGGGGACGAGGCCGAAGAGGAGGGCCGCGGCGATCGAGACGCCGAGCGTGAAGGCGAGGACCGCCGGGTCGATGCCAGGGCGGATCTCCCCGGGGACGGCGAAGGCCCCGCTGGACACTCCGGCGTCCACCCCCCACCAGGCGAGGAGCACGCCGAGAGCGCCGCCGCTCATCGCGAGGACGAGGCCCTCCGTGAGCATCTGGCGGACGATCCGGCCGCGGCTCGCGCCGAGAGCGAGGCGGACCGCGATCTCCGACCGGCGCGCCGCCGAGCGCGCGAGGGTGAGGCTCGCGACGTTCGCGCACGCGATCAGGAGGACCGCGACGACCGCGACCTGGAGCAGGAGGAGCGTGCGGCCCGCGTCGCCGACGATTCGAGCGCGCAGAGGCGTCAGCGCAACGTCGTGATCGGTGACGCCTCCCGCGCGCAGCCCCGCGGCGAAGGTCTCGAGCTCGCGTCGCGCGCGCGCGGCGTCGACGCCGTCCTTGAGGCGCGCGTAGACGTTCAGGAAGTGCATGCCGCGCGGCACCATGTCGGGCGTGGGGCGGAGCGGGATCCAGACGTCCGCGTCCCGCTCGATCCGGAACCCCGCCTCAAGGACGCCGACGATGGTGACGGCGCGCCCGTCGAGCGTCACCATCCGCCCGACGATCGCCGGGTCGGCCGAGAGGCGCGACTGCCAGAGGGCGTGGCTGACGATCGCGGCGCCGGGACCGCCCGCGACCTCCTCCTCGGGAAGGAAGTCGCGGCCGAGCGCCGGGCGCGTCCCGAGGACGGCCAGGAGATCGCCGGCGACGAAGCGGGTCGAGGCGTCGAACGGATCCCCGGCGCCGGTGAGGATCGAGCGCAAGGTGAAACACGCCGCGACGCTCTCGAAGATCTCCCCCCGCCCCTTCCAGTCGATGTACTCGGGGTAGGAGGCGGGGGCGTCCGCCTGCGCCGCCTGGACGTCGTGGAGTGAGACGAGCCTCTCGGCCTCCCGGTACGGAAGGGGGCCCAGGAAAACCCCCTCGACCAGAGTGAAGATCGCCGTGTTCGCGCCGATGCCCAGGCCGAGGGTCAGGATCGCCGCGAGGGTGAACCCCGGCGTCTTCCGGAGGAGCCGCACGGCGTGGCGAAGATCCTGGAGGAGACCGCTCATCTCTGACCTCACTCGCTCCGGAGAGCGATCAACGGGTCGGTTCCGGCCGCCCGGCGCGCGGGCAGGTACGAGGCGAGGAGAGCGACCGCCGCGAGGACGAGCGGCGCCGCGAAAAAGGTCGTGGCGTCGAGGGGGCTCACGTCGAAGAGAAGGCTCGAGAGGAGGCGCGTGAGCGCCGCCGCCGCGGCCAGTCCCGCGCCGATCCCGGCCACGGCCGGCCCGGCCGCTTCGGCGATGACGAGCCTCACGACGTCGAGGCGCCGCGCGCCGAGGGCCATGCGGATCCCCATCTCCCGCGTGCGCCGGCTCACGGAGAAGGCCATCACGGCGTAGACGCCGACGGCCGCGAGGGCGAGGGCGAGGCCGGCGAAGGCGGCGAGGAGGGCCATGTTGAGCCTTCGTCCCGCGACCGACGCGGCGATCCTTCCCTCCATCGTGTCCACCTGGTCGGCGAGGATGTCGGTGTGCCCCTCGCGAATCCGCGCGCGGACCGCCTCGGCCACGCGGGCCGGATCCCCCTTCGTCCGGACGATGACGCTCATGTCGGACCAGGGCCTCTGCGCGTGGGGCTCGTACGTCGCGAGGGCCGTCCCCGCGTCGAGGCCCACGTTCTTCACGTCGGCGACGACGCCGACGATCTTCAGCCACGGCTCGCGCTCGGGGGGGCCGATCTTGATCCGCGAGCCCACGGCCTTCCCTCGCGGGAAGAAGCGCCGGGCCATCCCCTCGTTGACGATGACGACCTTGTCGTCCCCGGCGCCGGTGTCGTGGGCGTCGAAATCGCGCCCCTCGACGATCGGGATCGCCATCGTGGGGAAGTAGCCGGGGAGGATGCGCCGGAAGCTCGCGGAGGGGACCTCGCCCGCGACGAAGGCGCGCCCCTCGATCGTCACGTTCCCCTGGGCGTCCCCGCCGCTGATCGGCAGCGCGTTGACCGCACTCACGCTCTCGATCTGAGGGACGGTCGCGAGCCGTTCGGGGAGATCGCGGTACCACGCGACGATCGCGGGGCGGTCGGCGAAGGTGGTCGAGGGGAGCGAGACGGCCATCGTGAGGACTCGCTCGGGTCTGAATCCCGGGTCGACGGCGAGGACGCGCGCGAGGCTCCGGATCATCAGCCCGGCGCCGACGAGGAGCACGATCGACAGCGCCACTTCGAGCGCGACGAGGCCGCGGCGCGGATCGATCGCCGCCCGGCGCGAGGGGACGCCGGCCTGGTTCTTGAGCGCGCCGTGGATGTCGAGGCGGCCGAGCTTCACCGCCGGGGCGATGGCCGCGAGAAGGCCCGCGGCCAGGGACGTCGCGATGCAGAAGGCGACGACGCGCGCGTCGATCGTCGCGCCGCGCGCGAGCGGCAGGAAGTCGAGCTGCCCCGACGAGAGCAGCGCAAGCCCCCACTGGGCGAGGAGCAGCCCCAGAGCGCCGCCGGCGAGGCCGACGAGCGCTCCTTCGACGATCGCCTGGCGGACGATGCGGGCCCGCGAGGCGCCCAGGGCCGATCGGATCGCCGCGTCGCGGCCGCGGGCCACGGCCCGCGCGAGGAGGAGGTGGGCCGCGTTCGTGCAGCCGATCAGCACCACGCAGCCGACGGCGCCGAGGAGGATGACCAGCGCGGGTCGGTAGTCGTCGACGAGGGACTCGCGGTAGGGGGTGACCGTCGCGCCGTGCCGGGGGTCGGCGGCGGGGTCCTTCGCCTGGATGGCGGCCGCGATCGACGCGATCTCGGCGCGGGCGGCGTCGAACGTCACCCCGGGCCTGAGCCGCCCGAGCGCGCTGAGGCGATGCACGGCCCGATTGTCGAGGAGCTTCGCGAAGGGACCCATCGGGACCCAGACCTCGACCTCGGAGGAGGGGAACGCGAAGGAGGCGGGCATCACCCCGACGACCGTGAAGGCGTCGCCGTCGATCTCGAAGCTCCGGCCGAGGGCGGCGGGATCCGAGGCGAGATGCTTCACCCAGAAGGCGTGGCTCACGACGACGACCTTCGGCGCGCCGGGGCGATCGTCCTCTCTGAGCATCGTCCGGCCGATCTCCGCGGAGGTCCGGAAGAGGGAGAAGATCTCCGACGAGACGAGCGCCTCGCCGACGCGCATCGGATCGCCGAGGCCGGTCGCGACGCCGCCGCCCGACGTGCAGAGAGCCATCGACTCGAACGATTGGCTCGCCTCTCGCCAGTCGCGGAAATTCGGGTACGAGACGTGGAACGGCCTGCCCCCCGTCTGGAGGTTCGTCTCCTGCAGGAGCGCGATGCGATCCGGCTCGGGGTAGGGGAGCGGGCGCCAGAGCACGGCGTCGGCGACGCTGAAGATCAGCGTGCTCGCGCCGATGCCGAGGGCCATGGTGAGGACGACGACGGTGGCGACGCCGCGGCTTCCGCGCAACGACCGGAAGGCGTGACGGATGTCGTGGAGGAGTGAGCTCATGCCGCAGCTCTGTTCCTAAGAACGTACCACCTCCCGCCGCCATCTCAAGCTCTCGGGTTCGTTGGACTTGCGGTGAGCGCCGGCGGCGCTCGGGTCGCCGCGGATGTTCGGTTGTGGGAACGATCGTTCCGGAAATGGCCTTCCCCCGGCGCCGGCCGTAGACTGCCCCGCGATGGGCGAAGGCCACCTCGAGAGGGAGCGGGCGACGATCGAGGCGATGGTGCGCCTCTTCTGCGAGCGCCGGCATGGCGCGACCGCGGGTCTCTGCGAGGCGTGCGGCGGCCTGCTGGGCTATGCCGAGCAGCGCCTCCGGCGGTGCCCGTTCGCGGACGAGAAGCCCCCGTGCGCCGACTGCCCGATCCACTGCTATAAGCCCGCGATGCGCGACCGGGTGAAGGAAGTGATGCGGTACGCCGGCCCCCGGATGATGCTCCGGCATCCACTCTTCGCGCTGAGGCACTGGCTCGACAGCTTCCGCAAGGAGCCGCCGGCCGCGAAGAAGCCCCGGGGGGAGAGAACGTGACGGGCCCCGCCCGGATGCCCGTCGTCTTCTGCGCGCACGGGAACCCGTTGAACGCGATCCGCGACACGATATTCACCAGGTTCCTGCTCGCCTGGGGCCGGGGCCTCCCGAGGCCGCGGGCGATCCTCGCCGTCTCCGCGCACTGGGAGTCGCCGCGCCTCGCCGCGACGTCTTCGGATCGCCCCGAGACGATCCACGATTTCCACGGCTTCCCCGAGGAGCTCTTCGCCGTGCGCTATCCCGCTGCGGGAGATCCCGCGCTCGCCGCCCGGATCGCGGCGCTCCTGCGCGCGGCGGGCCTCCCGGCCACGGAGGATGGCGCGCGCGGGCTCGATCACGGCGCGTGGGCGCCGCTCCGCCGCCTTTACCCCGCGGCCTCGATCCCCGTCGTGCAGCTCAGCCTCCTGGCGGGGATGCCGCTCGCGCGCCACGTGGATGTCGGGCGGGCCCTCGCGCCGCTCCGCGACGAAGGGGTTCTCATCCTCGGGAGCGGAAACCTCGTCCACAATCTCAGGACCGCCGATCTCTTCGACGAGAGCGAGGTCGCGCGCCCCTGGGCGCGGGAGTTCGACGCGTGGGTGAAAGGCTCGCTGGACGCGTGGGCTCTCGACGCCCTCGCCGATTTCCGAGATCGGGCGCCGCACGGCCGCATCGCGCATCCGACTGTCGAGCACTACGCCCCGCTTCTGGTGGCGGCGGGGGCGGCGTCAGGCGGCGGCGCGCGGCCGCGCGTCAGCTACGCGTTCGAGGGGTTCGAGCACGCCACCATCAGCCTCAGGTCCGTCACGCTGGAGTGATCTTCTCCCGCCAGATCTTCTCGAAGAGCTCGATCGACCCCGGGGCATGGCCGGAGTAGTGGTTGTTGAAGTAGGCATAGATCGCCCGCTTCCCCTCGAGGATCGCCTTGATGAGCGGAACCCACGATTCCATCTCGCGCGATCGATCCACGATGACCCTGTCCCAGCTCTTCGTGATCTTCTCGATGGCGTAGCGATCCCCGAGCCATCTCACGTACGCGAAGTCGGCGGTGAAGGGCTCCATCGCGGAGTACTGGGCAGGGTTCGGCATCCACGGGTGGTCGATGAGCGCGAAGGCGACGCGGTGCTTCGACAGCCGATCGAAGAGCGCGGGCTTGAGCCATCCCTTGTTTCGGATCTCGAGGGCGAACCTGTAGTCGGCCGACAGGAGGGGGAGGAAGGCATCGAGCCTCTCGAGGAAGACCTTCTCCGTCATCTCCGCGTCCTTCTTGTAGTACGGGAACTGGAGGAGAAGCGGCC
This sequence comes from Acidobacteriota bacterium, assembly GCA_016195325.1. Lineage (NCBI taxonomy): Bacteria > Pseudomonadati > Acidobacteriota > Acidobacteriota bacterium. The sequence continues at coordinate 9,663 of JACPZX010000118.1, read as the reverse complement.
CGAGCCGGTCGCCGAGGGGCTCCATCGCCGCGAGGAAGGCCGCGAGGTTCTGGGCGCAGTCGACCATTCCCTTCTCGTGCGTGATCGCCTGCGGCACCTTGGCCGCGAGCTTGAACCCTTCGGGGAGATCGCTCCGCCACTTCCTGGTGGTCGAGAGGGCGGGCACGCGGTAGAACGTTGCGTCGACCTCCACGCTGCGGAACTTCGTCGCGTAGTGGGCGAGGTAGTCGCGCGCGGCCATCCCCTTCGGGTAGAAGACGCCGTCCCAGTCGGCGCTCGACCACGAGGATGTCCCGAGGTGGAGGTCGGCGTGCGGCATCACGTGTCAGCTCCCCCCGCGCCCCGTCACGTCGAACGGCGCCTCCGTGTCCCGTTCCGCGGCGCCGGGCTCGGGCGCCCACCGGATGTGGTACTGGTAGTTGCCGGCCTCGATGCTCGACGTGTCGACGCGATCGCTGAAGTGCAGGCACCTTCCCGTCGGCGCCGGCTCGGTGCTCTCGAACCTGAAGATCGGGATCTCCTTCCGCGAGACGTACCGGACAGCGCTCGCAGGCGGATGTTCGCCGCCGGAGCAGATCCAGGTCTCGAGGCTCAGAGGCTCCCCCCGTGCGATCATCCCGACGCCTGCTGGGATCGATCCCTCCTCGCCCGTCCCCGCCCCCGCGATTTCGGCCTTCGTCTCGCCGCTGAGCGGGAGCGCGGCGACGATCGTGCGCCGTGACGCGCGCATCACCACGGGGCCGGCCGACCCCGGTTTCGCTGGCTCCGGAAGATCGACGAGCCCCTCGGCGCCCCCGAACAGGTTCACCGTGCGATCGCGCGCGAACGCGGCCAGGCGGTAGCGCCCGGGCCTGAGTCGCGTGATCGTCCTCCGGTGCAGCGCCACCCGGCCCGTCTCCCCCTCGCGATCGCGGCTCACCTTGTAGTTTCCCAGGAGCTCCCATCTCTCGTTCCCGTCGAGCCGGCTCATCAGCGCGCCGACCTCGTACGTCCCCACCTGCCCGAGAGCCCCCGGAATGAGGGCGAGGGAGTCGAGCGCGACGGAGACCTCGACGTCGGCGTCCCATCCCCTGGCGGACGCGCTCCTCGGGACGATCGCCGCCCCGACCTCGACGTCCCGAGCCTCTCCCGGGTTCAACAGAACCGCCTGCGCGTTCGCCATCCACCGATCCGCATCGCCAAGAAACCTCACGCGGTAGGCGTGGGGGAGGCTCACGCCTGCAGCCGTGATCTTCACGTCGTAGATGCGGCGGCCCTGCTTTTCGGGGGGGCGCAGCGCGATCCTGTAGAGACACCGGCATCCGCGCGCCGCCTCGTCGGTGAGCCGCGACAGATCGCCCGGGCCTTTGTTGTACTTCCCTCCGGTGAAATCCGCGAGGGGCGACGCCATCGCGAGCGTCTCCTCCTCGAGAATCTCGGTGACGCTGTCCAGTCCCACGCCGACGGGGAGCGGGGCGGCGTTGATGGGGTACACGACCGTATGGGCCGAGGAGGCGGAGGCGGCGACCTCCTCGAGGTCGGCGTACTGGGTGGGCGTCTCCCGGCCGTAGAATCGCCCCGGGGACATCGCGCCGTTCTGCTGGAAGAAGAGGAGAGTCCGGCGGCCGGACCTGTCGTCGAACCGGTCGAGGAACTTCTTCAGCACGTTCAGAGACCGGCGCCCGTGCTCGAACTCCTCCATGGCGTAGCCGGGGCAGACGCGGGGGTAGTGGCGGCACTCCTCGACGCGCGATTCCAGCAGATCGGGGAACTCGTCGAGCAGCGACCGGTCGGCGTAGGCCCGGTCGATCGCGGCGACCAGCGACGCCCTGTCGCCGGTGAAGGCGCGGATCTCGCGAAGGCCGTCCGAGCTCGAGTAGCCCTCGATCATGACCTGGTCCCCCGGTCCCATCGTCTCGCGGATCCACCGGGTGACCTCGCTCCTTACGCGCGCGCGCCCGTCGAGCTGAAGCTGGCTGAAATCGATGTAGATGACGAACTCGCCGGGCGGGGAGGCCGGCGCCGCCGGCGCGCCGGTCTTCTGCAGCTCGGGGGCGCTCCCCGCATGAGCGACCGTCGTCGCGTCGCCCGGCGCCGAATCCTGGCACGCGCACGAATCATCGACGCTGTAGATCGGCCAGAGCCTCCCGTCGAGCCGGACGACGAAGTCCTTCTTCTTGAGCCCGCGCATCGGCCGCCCGTTCTTGCCGACCGCCTCCACGTCGAAGAGCGTGAGCGTGACGCTCGTCGTCTCGACGAGCGGGACCGCCACGGCGGGGTCCGAGCCGTCCTCCGTCTGCGAGACGGCGGGGGGAGGCATCGACGTGAGCGCGAGGGCGGCCACGAGGACCACGGCCTCCCGGCGCCTGGCTCGATTCCATCGCGGCCTTCGGCTCGGTTCCATGACGCGGCGAGGATACCCGAAGCTCTGCGGTCGGGGAACAGGCAAGCCCCGGCGCTCCGGATTGCCCCATCCCTCCGCGCGCGGATAACATGTCCCGCTCATCCAACAGGAACCGGCGGCGCCTGACCGCGCTCGCAACGGAGGGGGAATGCCTCACTCGGGGGATCGAACGAGGGGAAGACTGCGCGCGCCGGGCCTCGCGCTGGCCGCGATGGCCATCGTCGTGCTGGCCGGTGTCGCCGAGACGCGCGCGGACCGCCCGCGCGTCTACGCGCTGACCGGAGGGCGCGTCGTCGTCTCTCCGGGCCATGTCATCGACAACGCCACCGTCGTCCTGCGCGACGGGACCATCGAAGCGGTCGGCGCCGACGTGAAAACCCCCGACGACGCCGTCGTCGTCGACGCGAAGGGGAAGACCGTCCACGCCGGCTTCATCGACGCCTGCTCCGACATCGGCCTCCGCCAGCCCGAGACCGCAGCGGCCCCGGGCGCAGCCCCTCGCGCCGCGAGAACCGAGACCCCGGCGGGGGCCGGCCACCCCATCTCCCGCGTCCACCCCGAGAAGCGCGCCCTCGACCAGCTCGCCCTGACCGACAACGACCTCGAGCGGCAGCGAGCTTTCGGCTTCACCGCCGCGCTCGCCGTCCCGAACGAAGGGATCTTCCGAGGCACCAGCGCGCTCATCACGCTCGGCGCGGGCCCCGTCGCGCAGAGCGTCGTCCGCGCCGACGCGGCCCAGCACATCGCCTTCGAGACCGGTGGCTTCCGCGGGGGCTACCCGGGATCGCTGATGGGGGTCATCGCCGTCATCCGCCAGGGGCTCGAGGACGCGAAGCGCCACGACGTCTGGCAGGCGCGCTACGACGCCGACCCGAAGGGGATGAAGCGCCCCGACACGGTGACCGCCTACGCGCCGCTCGCGCTCGCCGCGTCGGCGAGGATCCCGGTCGTCTTCGACGCGACGACGCCCGCGAACGTGCTGCGCGCCCTCTCCCTCGCGAAGGAGTTCAACCTCGACGCGATGGTCGTGGGATCGGGGGCGGATGCCGAGGTTCTCGACGGCATCAAGGCCTTCGGGCGCCCGGTCATCGTCTCGATGGCCTTCCCGGACAAGCCCGAGATCGACGACGCCGACGAGGCCCTCGACGCCACGAACGAGACGCTCAGGCGCTACGTCTCGGCGCGCGCCGACGCGGGACGCCTCGCGGCGGCGGGCGTTCCGATCGCGATCGGCACATGCCGCATGAAGAACCTCGCAGAGTTCCCCGATCACCTGAGAAAGGCGATCGAGGCGGGGCTGACCGAGGACGCGGCCCTCGCCGCCCTCACCGTGAACCCCGCGAAGCTCTACGGCGTGGACCGATCGATGGGGACGATCGAGGCCGGGAAGGCGGCCGACGTCGTCATGGAGGACGGGCCGCTCTTCGGGGAGAAGACGAAGCCCTCGCGCGTCTACATCGACGGCGTCGAGTACGTCGTCGAGCAGAAGAAACTGAAGGGGGACCCGAACGCGAAGGTCGACCCGCGGGGGACCTGGTCGGTGACGGTGAGCTTCGGCTCGGTCACGGTCGTCCGCACGTGGACGATCGGCGGGAAGGAAGGGGCGTACGAGGGGACGGCGGAGACCCGCGAGGGGACCGTCACCTTCCAGTCGATGACGCTTCTCGGGAACGAGCTGAAGATCGAGCAGCCCTCCTCGCGCGGCAACGGCATGGTCCACATCGACGTCGTGATCACCGGCGAGAGCTTCGAGGGGGAAGGGGAGTCGTCGTCGGGACCGTCCTTCACGCTCAAGGGAACGCGGACGTCCGGACCGAACGGAGGTGCCCTGTGAGCCGCCGGATTCTGATCGCGCTCTTCGCGCTGGCCCTCGCGGCCCTCTCGATTCCCGTTCCGATGGCGGCCGACGCCGCGAAGCCGCCGTCGACCGTCCTCATCCAGGGGGGGACCGTCTGGACGATGTCGAAGGCCGGGATCCTCGCGAGGGCCGACCTGCTGATCAGGGACGGGAAGATCGCGAGGATCGCCGAGAGGATCGACGCGCCGCCGGGATCGCTCGTCGTGGACGCGACAGGGAAGCACGTCACACCCGGCCTCATCGACGCGCACAGCCACACCGCGGTGGACGGCGGGATCAACGAGGGGTCGAACAACATCACCGCCGAGGTCCGCATCGCCGACGTTCTCGACGGCACCGACGTGGCCGTCTACCGCGAGCTGGCCGGCGGCCTCACGACGGCCAACGTCCTCCACGGATCGGCGAACTCGATCGGCGGGCAGAACGCCGTCATCAAGCTCCGATGGGGATCTCCCGCGGCGGACCTGATCTTCCAGGCCGCACCTCCCGGCGTGAAGTTCGCCCTCGGCGAGAACCCGAAGCGATCGAACTTCCAGCCCGATCGCGGCGAATCGCCCCGGTACCCCGCGACGCGCATGGGGGTCGAGGCGTCGATCCGCAAGGCCTTCCTCGCGGCGCGCGACTACAAGAAGGAGTGGGCGGACTACAGCGCCCTCCCGGAAAAAGATCGCCAGCACAGGGAGCCGCCGCGGAAGGATCTCCAGAATGAGGCCCTCGTCGAGATCCTCGACGGGAAGCGCCTCGTCCACGCGCACTGCTACCGGCAGGACGAGATCCTGATGCTCATCCGGCTTGCCGAGGAGTTCGGCTTCCGGATCGCGACCTTCCAGCACGTCCTCGAGGGGTACAAGGTCGCCGACGAGATCGCCGCGCACGGGGCGGGAGGCTCGACCTTCTCCGACTGGTGGGCCTACAAGCAGGAGGCGTGGGACGCGATCCCCTACAACGGCGCCCTCATGACGAAGCGGGGAGTTCTCGTCTCGTACAACAGCGACTCGAACGAGCTCGCGCGGAGGCTGAACCTCGAGGCGGCGAAGTCGATCAAGTACGGCGGCCTCACCGAGGAGGAGGCCCTCGCCCTCGTCACGATCAACCCCGCGCGGCAGCTCCACGTGGACAGGTGGACCGGATCGCTCGAGGCCGGGAAGGACGCCGACGTGGCGATCTGGAGCGGACATCCTCTGAGCACGTACACCGTCTGCGAGCAGACGTGGGTGGACGGCGTCAGGAGGTTCGACCGAGCCGCCGACGTCGCGGCGCGCGATCAGCGCGAGAAGGATCGAGCGGCGCTGATCGACGCCGTGAAGAACGCCGACAGGCCGAAGCCCGCCGCCGTCGCGAGGGAGGAGAAGAAAGAGGAGAAGAAGGTCGACGAGGCGAAGCCGGCGGCGGCGACGAAGGCCGCCCCCGCGGCGAAGCCTCTCCCGTACCGGATGCCCGAGGGGGTCACGTCCGTCATCGCCCTCACCGGCGCGACGATTCATCCCGTGATCGGCCCCGACATCCCGAACGGCACGATCGTGATCAAGGCCGGCCGGATCGCCGCGGTCGGCAGCGGCGTCGCGATCCCCGGCGGCGCCGAGATCGTGAAGCTCGACGGCCTCCACGTCTACCCGGGGCTCATCGACGCGGACACGGTCGTCGGCCTCACCGAGGTCGGCTCCGTCAAGGGGAGCGACGACGTCTCGGAGACCGGCTCGAACAACGCCGACGTTCGGACCGACCTCGCGGTCTTCCCCGACTCGGAGCTGATCCCGGTCACCCGCGCGAACGGCGTCACCCAGGTCCTCACCGTGCCGTCGGGCGGCCTCATCAGCGGGACGAGCTCTCTGACGCGCCTCGACGGCTGGACGTGGGAGGAGCTTTCGGCGGCGTCGCCGGTCGCCCTCCACATCCAGTACCCGGTGTGGCGCGCTCGCTCGCGCTTCGACTTCGGCCCGCCGGTGTCGCGCGACGACGCGAAGAAGGACCGCGAGAAGAAGCTCAAGGAACTTCGTGAGGCATTCGCCGCGGCTCGGGCCTACAAGCTGGCGAAGGCCGCGGGACACCTGCATGAGGCCGACCCGGTCCTCGAGGCGATGCTTCCGGCTCTCGACGGGTCGATTCCGGTCGTCGTCCACGCCGGGGAGATCCGGCAGATCAAGGATGCTTTGAAGTGGTCGTCGGAGGAAGGACTACGGATGATCCTCGCCGGTGGCGAGGACGCCTGGCGCGTGGCCGCGGATCTCAAGGCGGCGAACGTGCCCGTTATTCTGGGACCCCTTCTCGACGTGCCCGACCGTGACGACGAGGCGTACGACGTCCGCTTCACGTCGGCCCGCGCGCTTCATGACGCCGGCGTCGCGTTCTGCATCTCGGGGGGCGGTGGCTCGTTCAATGCGGCGAACACGCGAAACCTCCCGTACCACGCCGCGATGGCGGCGGCCTTCGGGCTGCCTCGGGATGAAGCGCTCAAGGCGGTGACGCTGTACCCGGCCCGGATCCTGGGAGTCGAGAGGGACCTGGGGTCGATCGAGGCGGGAAAGAGCGCGAGTTTGATCGTGACGACGGGCGATCCCCTCGAGATCCGCACCGAGGTGAAGCGCGTCTACATCGACGGGCGCAGCGTCGATCTGATGAACAAGCACCTCAGGCTGTACCAGAAGTTCTCGGCCAGGCCGAGGAGGGCGGCGAAGTGACGGCCAGGAAGTCGTGGCGGGAGCGAGATGTCCACTGGTGATCCGGGAATCGTCATCCTGAAGGGTCCGATCGAGCGTGGGACTCTCGCGCACCTCGTGGAGTCCTACTTTGGCGACATGGTGAAGTTCGTCGCGGACATCTCGCAAGGCGTGATTGCGATTGGCGGGGAACTCCACGCCGACGCCGAGCAGATCCTTCTGGAGAACGGAAGCCGCCAGGCGGACCTCTGGGGCGCCAACTATTATCCGGGTCAACGACGAGAGGATTGCATCGAGTTCACGGCGCTGATCAACATCCGGCCGGCGCAGGGGAACCGGAGCATGGAGATCCAGGACGCATCAGTGCGATCGAAGGTTCGTGATCTCGCATTTGCCTTGATCGGGGAAGGGGAGCAGGTGTGACGTGACTCAGCATGCTGCAATGGACCCCGAGAGATGGCTCGCGTTTCCCCTCAGCCAGCAGATCCTCATGATCGGAAACGAGATGAACCGGGCCGGGAAACTCATGGGGGCGTCCGACCGTGAACGCCGGCTGGGATCCTACGAGCGCGTCCTCCGGCTGACTGACCTCACCATCGAAGTGCGTCCGGCGCGAGGCCTCCGGCGCGAATTGCTTCGGTGGCGCGATCTCATTGCGCACCTGTACGACGCCGGAGAACCCAACCCGGCCGTCCATACCGCGGCGTTCCGGTGCCTCCTGAGATTCACCCCGGAATCCTCGCGGCAGATCCCCTTCCTCGGACTTGAGCCGAGATCGGCGGACTGAATCGACGGACCCCTTCACCCTTTCAACCGGCGCCGCCGCCGGTTCGCCGCCACCAGCTCGTGGCTCCTCCCGACGAGCGCTCCGAGCGTCTTCCAGTCGATGCGCCCCGCGACCTTCATCGAGACCCAGCCGCGGTTCCCGACGTACGGGGCGCGGAAGTAGCGCGGGTCGCCCACGAGAAGATCCTGCATCTCCGGGTCGCACTTGAAGCAGATGCAGTCGTCACCCTTGTAGTTTTCGTACGCGGCGAAGATCTTCTTCCCGACGCGGAAGTTCGGGTGCCCCCAGGTGATCGTCTCGACCGTGTCCGGAAGGGCGAGGCAGATCTTCCGGAGTCGATCGAGGGGCGTCACGCGGCGGCGGGCTCTTCGGGACGCGCGGCCGTCTTCCGGAGGAGGCCGTCGATCAGATCGACGTGCTCCCGGTCGTGGACGAGCATCATCGCGACGACTCTGCCGACGGTGACCGGGCCGACCCCCTCCTGCGTTCCGGCGAGGGTGAGCTGGTCGGTCGCGAGCTGGCGGAGCGACTTGAGCGTGGCCTTGCGGGCGACGGCGAAGTCGGCGAGCGCCTTCCGCGCGTCCTGATGGAAGTAGTCGCGCTCGATCGCCAGCTTCTCGCCGTCGATGTCGGGAAGCGTCGCTTCGCTCCCGTCGAGGAGCAGCCGGATCCGGACCGAGTACCCCTCGCGCTCGAGATCGCGCAGGTGGCACAGGTGCTGGACGACCGCCCACGGGCCGTCGGGGGGAAGCCACGTCAGATCGTCCGCGCTCGCGCCGGCCAGCATGTCCTCGAGGACCTCGGCGGTCTCGAAGAGGGCGTCTGCCGCCTCGCTCAACTCGGAAAGGGTCGTCACGGAATCCTGCATCGCGCACCTCCCTGATTCACGGGGCCACGCGCACACTCTTTCCCACGGCGCGTCGCAACGCAAGGCTCAAGGGTGAAGATCGACCGCCGCCCCCCCGAGGTACACCCTCTCGATCTTCCGCGTGTTGCGGATGTCCGACGAAGGATCGGCGGTCAGCACGACGAGATCCGCCCGTTTCCCCGCCTCGACCGTTCCGACTTCGTTGCCGATCCCCAGGGCCTCCGCCCCGTTTCGCGTCGCCATGGTCAGGACCTCGAGAGGGGTGAACCCCGCCTCGACGAGTAGCTCGAGCTCCCGGTGGAGGCCGAGGCCCGGGACCACCCACGGGTTCGGCGTGTCGGAGCCGGCGAGGAGCGGCACGCCGCGGTCGCGGTACATGCGAAGGAGCTTGAGGACCTTCGGCCAGTCGGCTCGACCCCGGGCGAAGTCCTCCGCCGACCACCCCGCGGTGAACCCCGGCCCCTCCCACATCTTCAGTATCAGCGGCGGAACGAGGGAGAGATCCGCGCTCTTCGTGTAGAAGGCGTCGTTCGCGCGGAACTTCGTGTCGTAGGCGACGAGCGTCGGGTCGATCGGGATGCGGCGCCTGCCGATCTCCTCGACCATCTCCCGGATCTCGGGCCCATCGAGATCCACCCACTCGAGCCACGCGATGCGCTCGCGGCTCCCGCGGATCGCGTCGTACGCCTCGCGTCGGGCGGCCGGCAGGAGCGACGTCGACCACGGCGCGCCGTGCGTGATGAAGTCGATCCCGAAGCGCGCCGCCTCGGTCCACGACGTCCTCTGCAGGTGCCCGATGACCTTGAGGCCGCGCGCGTGGGCTTCGCCGATGGCGACCTTCACCAGATCCGGGCCGAGCGTCCCGTAGACCTTGATGAAGTCAACACGAAGCCCCGCCTGGCGATCCACCTCGCGCCGGACCTGCGCCTCGGTCGAGACCCCCACCGCCGGGCCGTCGAGATCCGGGAAGGCGCGGTTCAGCGCCTCGCCCGCGGTGAAGATGCGGGGGCCGGCGATCCGCCCGGACCTCACCGCCTCGCGCAGCGCCACGCCGTCGGCCGCCGGCGCCGCGGGGTTCCGGACGGTCGTGATCCCGGAGGCGAGAAGGAT
>JACPZX010000117.1 GCA_016195325.1 Acidobacteriota bacterium | reverse complement strand
GCCGAGGCGTAGTCGGCCGCCAGCTCCCGATCGAACAGCAACGGGATCGCGCACCACACCTTCGCGAGCGGGGGATGCTCGGGGTTCAGCCGGAAGTCGCGGGCGTCGAGGGCCGAGTACCCCGCGGCGATGTGCGCCGTCTCGTCGAAGGTCGCCGAGTCCTCCCTCGAGGAGAGGAAGGCGGCGACCGCGAACAGTGCGAGGAGCGCGGCGACGGCCAGCGCATGGCTGCGACGGGATCTCATGGATGCGGAAGCCTCGCGTCGAGGAGGAGATCGGCTCAAGATAGAGGAGATGCCCGTCGCGGGTCCATTCACGCGCGCCCGCGCACGCCTCCACCTCTCGTTCGCTTGACATGCCGCGCGACTTTCGTATAGGTTTCGCTTTCCGAGTCGAGCTCCTCGCGCAGGCCCACGACGATCGCGGGCGCCGGCGGGGCCGGGTCTCCGGTGACTCGAGACCCGCCGTGGCGGCCCCGCGAATCAGGTTGACGACGACGCACGATGACGACGCACGAGAACGACGGAGATTCAGATCAGGGCGCTGCGCCGGCCCCCGGCCGCGACGACGTGCGCCGCGAGCGCGCCCTCGCCCGCGGTCTCATGCTCATGCGGGAGGCCCGGCTCTATCGCGATCTGGGGTTCGTGCGCATGGGGGACTACGTCGTCGAGCGGCTCGGATTCGCAGCGCGCGACGCCGAGGATCTGATGCGCACCGAGGCCTCGCTGAAACGGCTTCCGCGCGTCGCCCGGGCGCTCGAGCTGGGCGAGATCTCAGCCGCCCACGTCCGCCTGCTGATCCCGGTCGCGGAGCCTCGCAGCGAGGCCTTCTGGGTCGGCCTCGCGCGGCGCCGGAGCGTTCGCGAGTTGAGGGGCGCCGCGCACGGGGGTGCGGCGCCGCCACCCTCAGCCGATCTCGAGAGCCTCGAGCTTCCGGCTCCCGCGTGGATTGCGACGCTGTGGCGCGACAGTGTGACCTTCATCCGGCAGCTGGTCGGGAGCCCCATCCCCCAGGGGACTTGCCTGGGGCTCGTGCTCGCCGAGATATCCGCGGCGACGGCGGGGGGCGACGATCCGACGCACGTCGAGGCCGCGCCGGGCCCCCTCGACGCGGGCGCTGCGATCGCCGCCGACGATCCGCTCGAGCCGGGCTCACCTCTCGAGCAGCGGACGCCGCGGGATGCGAGGGAGCCGCGCTCGCTCGACTCCCCGGCCTCGCTTCCGCCCGACGCCCGCGCCGTGGATCGGGGGCTCTTGTCTCTCCTCCGCGAGCGCCAGAGGCGCGATGCCGTCATCGCCTCCCACCTCAAGGTCGTCGGCGCCTCGCGAACGTATCGCGCGCGAGGGTTCTCCTCCCTCGAGGAGTACGCGGCGGACACCTTTGCCATCTCTCCGTCGAGGCTCTACTGCCTGCTCAAGCTCGACAGGACGCTGCGCGCCCTGCCGGCGGCCCGCGCGGCGTACCTCTCCGGAAGCCTGACGCTCAAGCGGACGCTGGCGCTCGACGGCGTCGCCGCGCCATGGAACGAGGCGGCGTGGATCCGAAGAGCTCTTCTGGTCACGCTCCGCCGCCTCGAGGACGAGATCTCGTTCTGGCGGCATCTGCGGGAGACGCGGCCCGAGATCTGGGAGCTCCTGGATGGTGGCCCGCTCCCCCCCGGAATCGTGCTGGTCCCGGGCCGGCCGCCGAGGCTCGCCGCGCGGGCCCGGCACACCCCGCGGGATCCGGGTGCCGGACCGGGCGCCTCCCTCGCGCCCCGCGGCCCGGCCGTCTCGGCCGCCGCGCTGCTCCGTTCGCTCGAGGCCGACGAGACGCTCACCCCTCTTCCGCCGCGCATCTGCCGCATCCGGATGCTCGTCGAGCCGGGGGTGCACCGCGCGTGGAAGGAGACGGTCGATCACTGCCACGCGGTCATGCGGTTCGACCTCAGGCAGTGGGAGACGCTGGCGCTCCTCCTCCGCGAGTTCTGGCGCGTCTGGGACAACGTCGAGACGCGGCGGCAGCGGCGCGAGAACCCGACCCTCGAGCGCGACGGATGGCGCTGCTCGGCGCCGGCCTGCCGATCGCTCGGAACGGGGAATCTCCACGATCATCACGTCGAGTTCCAATCGACCGGCGGCGCCATGCGGGATCCCTCGAACCGGATCACGCTGTGCGTCGGCCACCATCTCGGATTGCTGCACGAGGGGAAGATGATCTGCACGGGGCGGGCCCCCGACGGCCTGCGCTGGGAGATGGGAGCGGATCCAGCGCGCCCGCCGTTCCTCGTGTACGCGGACGAGGAGCGCCTGATCTGCGGCGACGGAGCGCCGCATCGCACGCTCCGCCGCCGACCTGTCGCACTCGCGTGAGGCCTAGACCAGACCCTGATCCATCATCGAGTCGGCCACCTTGAGGAAGCCTGCGATGTTCGCGCCGTTCACGAGGTTCCCCGGCGTGCCGAAGCGCGCCGCGGTCTCGAGGCAGTTCTTGTGGATCGACTTCATGATGTTGTGAAGCCGCGTGTCCACCTCCTCGCGCGTCCAGTTGTAGCGCATGCTGTTCTGCGCCATCTCGAGCCCCGACGTCGCCACGCCGCCGGCGTTGGCCGCCTTGGCGGGGCCGTAGAGGATCCGCGCGTCGAGGAACTGCTTCGCCCCCTCGAGCGTGGTGGGCATGTTCGCCCCCTCGGAGACGACGTAGACGCCGTTCTTGAGGAGAACCCCCGCGTCCTTCGCGTTGATCTCGTTCTGCGTCGCGCTCGGGAAGGCGCACTGGGCCTTGTGGCTCCAGAGCGGGTTCGTGTCCTTCGCGCCGTCGAGGGCGGTGTAGATCGAGCCCTTGAACTTGTCCGCGTACTCCTTCATGCGGCCGCGGCGGACGTTCTTCAGATCCATGACGAAGGCGAGCTTCTCCTTGTTGATGCCCGACTCGTCGTAGATGTAGCCGTTCGAGTCGGACAGCGTGACCGCCTTCGCGCCGAGATCGATGAGCTTCTCGACCGTGTACTGCGCGACGTTGCCGCTGCCGCTGACGAGGCAGGTCTTCCCCGAGAGCGTCTCGTTGCGGGTCTTCAGCATCTCGGCGGCGAAGTAGACGGCGCCGTAGCCGGTCGCCTCCGGACGGATGAGCGAGCCGCCCCAGTTGAGCCCCTTGCCGGTGAGGACGCCCGTGAACTCGTTGCGGAGCTTCTTGTACATCCCGAAGAGGTAGCCGATCTCACGCCCGCCGACGCCGATGTCGCCGGCCGGCACGTCGGTGTTGGCGCCGATGTGGCGGCTGAGCTCGCCCATGAAGGCCTGGCAGAAGCGCATCACCTCGTTGTCGCTCTTCCCCTTCGGGTCGAAGTCCGATCCTCCCTTGCCGCCGCCCATAGGGAGCGTCGTCAGGGAGTTCTTGAAGACCTGCTCGAAGGCGAGGAACTTCAGGACGCCGAGGGTGACGCTGGGGTGGAAGCGGAGGCCTCCCTTGTACGGGCCGATCGCGCTGTTCATCTCGATGCGGTAGCCGCGGTTGACCTGGATGTGGCCGCCATCATCCATCCACGGAACCCGGAACATGATCACGCGCTCGGGCTCGAGGATCCTTTCGAGGATCTTCGCCTTGCGGTACTCCGGGTGCTTCTCGAGAACGACCGAGAGGGACTCGGCGACTTCCTGGACGGCCTGGTGGAACTCGGGCTCGGCAGGATTCTTGGCCTTCACCCAGGCCATCAGGGACCCAACGTAGTCGGACATGCCGTTCCTCCATCCCCCTCAGGGGAATCGAATGGCTGTTAGAGCGATGCGTCTGTGGTTGGCGGGCGGCGGCGGTGGCGCGTGATATGGCACAACTCCCGTCGCGTGGGCGCGCAGCCCGGGCCTCACTCCGTGGGTCCTCGCGCCGTCTCGGCACTGGAATGGCAAGAAGCGTGCCCCTGGAGGCGGCGGGCGGGCCCTTCAGACGGCGGGAAGATTATCACTCCGGAACGCCCGCGGGGTGGGGTCGCCCCTACTTCGCCTCCGCGCTCGGCAGCCAGTTGACGACGAGCGTGAGCGGCGTTGACGTCTGGTTCCGCAAGAGGGAGCTCACGAGGAAGCGCTGCCCGTCGGCGGTGACGTCGTAAGCGGTGCCGATGAGCCCGGGGACGACGCGGAAGAGGGTTTTCGCCTCCCCGGCGCGAAGCGAGGGTCCGTCGCGGCTCACCTCGACGGAGGTGATCGCGTTCATCGCGGAGAGGTAGAAGATCTCCTTCCCGTCCCGGCGCCAGCGGGGCCGGCTCCCTCCCGTGGTCGAGATCTGCCACTTCCCGCCGGGACCGGGAAATGGCGCCACGTAGATCTCGTTCCGCCCCGACTCGTTGGAGGTGTAGGCGATGAAGCTCCCGTCGGGGGAGAACCTCGGCCATCTCTCGCCGAAAGGAGTCCTCAGGAAGGCGATCGGCTTCCGGTCTCCCGTGAGCGGGAGCACCCACAGGTCCTGCTTCATGTTCGGATCCGAGGTCGACTCGTAGGCGATGAACTTCCCGTCGGCCGACCAGCTCGCGGGGAGCTTCCGATCGCCCGACGTCAGGAGCGCCTCGTCCGTCCCCGCGCCGCTCGAGAGCTTCGCGTAGAGATCCGACGTCCCCGCGCGATCCGAGGCGTAGGCGAGGCGCGCGCCGTCCGGGGACCAGACGGGGGCCACGTCAGAGTGCGTGTCGAACGTGAAGCGCGTCCTGAGGCCGCGGGCGACGTCGAATATCCAGAGGTCCGGAGGGCCGGTGCGCACGTCCGAGATGCTGACGGCCACGCGATCCCCCGATGCGGAGAGAGAAACGTCCCAGTACGTGTCCCGGTCGCCGAGCTGGCCGATCTCCTTCCCTGCGCGGTCGTACCAGACGAGCCGGCTGCCGGAATCCCCGTGTCCCGTCTGGTACAGCAGGACGCCGTTCTCGGACGCGCTCACGATCGCCTGCGAGAAGCTGGAGTCGAACTGCACCTCGTCGGCAACTGGGAAGGCGTCCCCCTCGAGCTCGAAGGATTTCGGATTCATCCGCTGCGCCATCAGGCTCTCCTCGCGGATGTAGAGGAGGTGACCGGAGGCGTAGAGAGAGTTGGACGGTGCGCGGAGGATGACCTTCCCGGGCGCGCCGTCGAGGGCTCCCAGCTTGGTCACGTTGGACTCGACGCGGCGATCCACCGTGCGAGAGAAGTACAGAAAGTGCTTTCCGTCCGGAAGAAAGAACGGCCAGCGATGCGTCTCCTCGACGCCGCCTTCCGCCGAATCGAGCTTCGTGACCGGCGAGGGGGTCCCCCCCACCTCCGGGACGCTCGAGATGCCGCCGTCGAGAACGGGTGCGAAGACGATGAACCCGGCGCGTCCCCAGGAGCCGCCCCGCGGATTGGGGGCGTCGCACAGGACGAGCGGCGGGCCTCCGTCGGCGGCGATCTGCCGCAGCTTGCCGTCCGAGAAGAAGGCGATCTTCCGGCTGTCGGGAGACCAGAAGGGATACGCCCCGCTCTCCGTTCCTGCGAGCGGCGTCGCCGCCGTCGCGTCGAGGGCTCGCACGTAGAGCTGCCGGGAGCCGTCCTCCTTCATCGCCGAGAACACGATCCGGCGCCCGTCCGGTGAGACCGCCACCGGCCCGCACTCGGGACCCGCCATGTAGAAGTTGGCCCCGGCCGGCGCCGGGATCATCGCGCGGATCACCCTTTCCTGGGCGCGTCCCGTGCGCGCATAGAGCGCCGCGAAGATCAGAGACGTCGCCGCGAGCGTCGCGACGAGCGTCCAGAGCGCGACCTCGGCCCGGCGCCGCCTCACGGTGACGGGGGCCGGAACGCCCGCGCGCGAGCCTCCCTCCTGAATCCACCGGAGCTCGAGAAGGACGTCGTGCATCGTCTGGCGGCGCTCGGCGGGATCCTTCGCGAGGCACTGAGTCACGAGGCGCTCGAGCCCCGGAGGTGCGAGCGGCTGGATCTGCGAGAGCGGCGGCGGCTCGCTCTCGAGGACGCGCGCGATGACGCTCGCCTGCGTCTTCCCCTCGAACGCGCGCTTTCCGGTCGCCATCTCGTGGAGGAGCGCGCCGAAGGCGAAGATGTCGCTCCGCGCATCCGCCTCTTTTCCCTCGAGCTGCTCGGGGGCCATGTACTGGAAGGTGCCGACGAGCGTCCCCGCCGCGGTGAGGGGGCTCGTCATGGTGGGTGCGGCTGTCAGCAGCGTGGGGGCGCCGGCGGCGATGCTCTTCGCGAGGCCGAAGTCGAGGAGCTTCGCCCCCGCCTTCGTGAGCATCACGTTCCCGGGCTTGAGATCGCGATGGACGATGCCGCCGCGGTGCGCTCGATCGAGGGCGTCGGCGATCTCGAGGGCGCGGGGGAGGAGCTCGTTGGGGGGAAGAGGCCCGCGCGCAAGGCGCGCGGCGAGCGACTCCCCCTCGAGGAGCTCCATCACGAGGTAGTCCACCCCGTCGTGGGTGCCGATGTCGAAGACGGTGCAGATGTTCGGGTGGTTCAGATTCGAGATCGCCTTCGCCTCCCGCTCGAAGCGGGCGCGGACCTCCGGATGCTGGCCGAGGTGCGACGGGAGGACCTTGATCGCGACGGTCCGATCGAGACGGGTGTCCTTCGCCCGGTAGACCTCCCCCATCCCCCCCGCGCCGATCGCCGCGAGAATCTCGTACGGCCCGAGGCGCGAGCCCCCCGCAAGGCTCATCGCGGGGCGCTCCCGGCGGCGACGATTGCGGGCCAGTTGACGACGAAGGTCATCGGGGTCATCCAGGGGTCTTCCTTCCGGATGTCGCAGAGAAAGCGCTTGCCGTCCGGCGCCGGCGCGCACGAATCGCCGCGCAGCTCGAAGAGGTCGACGGCCTTCCCCGCCTCCGGACCCGACGCGGCCTGCCGGATTTCGATCGCCGACTCGTGGGAGGTGTTCGTGACGAAGAAGACCTCACCGCCGTCGGCGCGCCATCTCGGGTAGGACCCGCCCTGCGACGTCACTTGAAGCCTCGTGGCGGGCGATGGGTAGCTCTGAAGGTAGATCTCGGCGCGGCCGCTCTCCTCGGACGTGTAGGCGATCCACCGGCCGTCCGGCGAGAAGACCGCGCCGTACTCGTCGAAGGGGGTGCGGATGAGCGGCTGAGGGGTGGCGCCGGAGCTCATGTCGAGCTTGAGGATGTCCAGCTTCGTCTCCAGCGTGCCCGACGTCAGGAGGACGGTCCTCCCGTCCGGCGACCAGCTCGTCGGCGTCGTCGTGGTCGAGAAGTCGGCGACCATCTTTTCGCCCGCCGCTTCGGCGGCCGCCCGCCGAAAGATCTGTCCGTCGCGGGCGCGGGAGCTCGAGAGGACGATCTCGCGCTCGTCGCGCGACCAGAGCGGGCTGAAGTCCGCGCCGGGATGGAACGTGAGGCGCGACGTGACCCCCCGGGCCAGATCGCGCGACCAGTAGTCCGCGATGCGGCCGTCCGGCGTCTTCCGGCCAAAGACGGCGAACCGGCCCGACGGCGACAGGGCGACGTCCTGGAATTGGCCCGCTTCGTCGAGGTCCTCGATCGCCTTGCCGGCGCGATCGAGCCACGTCAGGCGCGAGTCGACGTCGGCCGAGCGGAAGACGAGGAGCCCCGTCTCCGAGATCGAGAAGCCGAGCTGGTGATTGTCCCCCGAGGAGACGATCCCCTCGCCCAGGATCGTCGGCTCGCCGGCCGGTTGAAGGGTCTTGGGGTCGACCGGCTGCGCGAGGAGGCTCCGATCGCGGACGAAGACGAGGTATCCCGGCACGTACGCCACGGTCGTGACGGCGCGAAAGAGGCGGGTCGTCTCGAGAGAGCCGAGCGAGCCGAGCCTCAGGTAGTGATCCTCCGTCCGCGCGGCGTCCCCCAGGAAGACGAAGCGCTTCCCATCCGGGAGGAACCAGGGCCAGCGGTGGGCCTCCTCGCTCGGATCCATCGTCGTCGCCGGCTCGACGGCCCCTCCTTCGGCGGAGACGCGGGACAGCCCCTCGTACTCTTTTGCGGAGAAGATGATCACCCCTTCCCGGTTCCAACTCCCGCCCTTGCCGTTCGGCGCGTCGGCGACGACCACGGCCGGCCCCCCGGCCGCGCTGACCTTTTTCAGATTGCCGTTCGCGAAGAAGCCCAGGTAGCGCGAGTCAGGGGACCAGAAGGGAGCCGTCGCCCCCTCCGTGCCGGCGAGGGTGCGCGCGCCCGACGCGTCGATCCCCCTCACGAGCAGCTGCGTCTGCTTCCCGTCGGCGGAGAAAGCGATGATCGCGAGCTGCCGGCCGTCGGGAGAGACCGCGACGTGGCCGAACGGCGCGTGACGGACCCCGGTCGCGTCGGCGAGCGACAGGCGCATCGGAGGGGTGGGGACCGACGTCCGTGCGCGCACTGCGAGCAGCACGGAGGCGATCGCGACGATCCCGGCCGCCGCCGCGATACCCATCCAGAGCCGCTCGCGCCGCACGCGCCGCGCCGTCACGGGCGCCGGGATCCCCGCCGAAGACCCTCCCTCGAGGATCCACCGCAGCTCGCTTGCGAGATCCGCCGCGCTCTGCCAGCGCTCGTCGGGGGACTTCGCCATGCAGCGCTTCACAACGCGGTCGAGAGCCGGCGGCGTCATCGGCTGGATGGCCGTGATCGCGGGGGGCTCGGACGAGAGGATCGAGGCGATCAGGCTCGCCTGGCTCTTCCCCGAGAAAGCCTTGCGGCCGGTGACCATCTCGTAGAGCATCGAGCCGAAGGCGAAGATGTCGGACCGGGCGTCGGCCTCCCCCCCTTCGAGCTGCTCGGGGGCCATGTACTGGAAGGTCCCCATGATCGTCCCCTGCGCCGTCAGATCCTTGTGCTCGGTGGCCAGGGAGGAGAGATCCGAGGCGAGCTTCGTCTCGGCGGCGAGGAGGCGCGCGAGGCCGAAGTCCAGGAGCTTCGCGCCGGCGCGGGTCAGCATCACGTTGCCGGGCTTCAGATCCCGGTGCACGACGCCGCCGCGGTGGGCTCGCTCGAGGGCGCCCGCGATCTCGACCGCGATGCGAAGCGACTGATCCGCCGGCAGCGCACCCTTCGCGAGGCGCGAGGCGAGCGTCTCCCCCTCGAGGTGCTCCATCACGAGGAAGTCGACCCCCTCCTGCGAACCCACGTCGTGGAGGGTGCAGATGTTCGGGTGCGAGAGGGCCGAGATGGCGCGCGCCTCCCGGTCGAAGCGCGCCTTCAGCTCGGGGTGCTCCCGGAGGTGTGCCGGGAGGACCTTGATGGCGACGAGGCGATCGAGGCGGGTGTCCTTCGCCTTGTAGACCTCTCCCATCCCCCCCGCGCCGAGGGGGGCGAGGATCTCGTAGGGTCCGAGACGGGTTCCGGGTCTCAGCGGCATGCGGCCGGCGAGTATATCGCAGGGTCCCGCGCCATCTCGCATCCGGACTCGCGCGTTCCGGAAGCGGACACCGCGGGGCGATGATTCGCCGGGGCCGCCCGCGCCGCCGCGACTTCCCGATGGCACACGGCGTGCTTTGACCCGGCCCATGCGCAGCGACCTCCGCTCCGCTCTCCGGGGCATCCTGGCGCGGCCGGTGTCGACGATTATCGCCGTGGGCTCTCTCGGAGTCGGGATGGGAGCGGCCACCGCCGTCTTCACGTTCGTCAACGCGGGGTTCCTCCGCCCCGTCACCGCGCGCGACCCCGGCGCTCTCGCCGCGATCTACACCACCGACGAGAGGAACCCGGGCTTCGGCGGGACGTCGCTCCCGAACTTCCTCGACGACCGGGAGTCGAGCCGCGCCTTCGCGGGCCTGGCCGGCTACCGATCCATCCCCCTCTCCCTCGCGGCCGGGGGGACGCCGGAGCGCGTCGACGGGGAGATCGTCACGTCGAACTACTTCTCGCTTCTCGGCGAGCCGGCCGCGGCGGGCCGGACGTTCGCCGTCGAGGACGACCGCCCGTTCGACACGCAGCCCTCGGTCGTGCTGAGCCACGGGCTGTGGCAGAGACGGTTCGCGGGCGACCCGTCGGCCGTGGGGCGCACGATCTCGGTGAACAACCACCCCTTCACGATCGCCGGCGTCGCCCCGGCCGGGTTCACCGGCCTCTCGCTCCTGAGGCCCGCGGAGCTCTGGATCCCTCTCACGATGCGCCGCCAGGTCCTCACGGGGGTCGCGTCCTTCATCGCGGAGCGCCGGCACTCGGGGCTCCTCCAGGTCTTCGGCAGGCTCGCCCCCGGCGCGACCTTCGAGGGGGCGGGGGCGGAGATGAGAACGATCGCGGCGCGCCTCGCGCGGGAGCATCCGGAGGAGAACAAGGGGTGGAGCGCCACCGTCCTCCCCCTCGCCGAGGCGGTCCTCGGCCCGAACGACCGCGCGGCGTACGCGCGCGGGGCGGCGCTCGCGCTCGGCATCGCCGCGCTCGTGCTCCTCGTCGCGGGGGCCAACGTCGCGAACATCCTCCTGGCGCGCGCGCTCGATCGCCGGAAGGAGATGGCCGTGCGCCTCGCTCT
>JACPZX010000116.1 GCA_016195325.1 Acidobacteriota bacterium | reverse complement strand
TTGCCGACGAAATCGGATCCGCCAGGCGTGATCAAGTTCTCATCCCTCGGGCCGCTGCAGGGGAGGCCGCGCGCGGCCTCCCCTGCAGCGGCCCGAGGGATGAGAACTTGATCACGCCTGGCGGATCCGATTTCGTCGGCAAGGTCAGGTCGTCCGTCGATCTCGTGTCGCTGGTCTCGGAAGCCGTCCCGCTCAAGAAGTCCGGCCGCAAGTTCCGCGGGCTGTGCCCCTTCCACAACGAGAAGACCCCGTCGTTCTACGTGGACGAGACGAAGCAGCTCTTCTACTGCTTCGGCTGCAGCGCCGGCGGCGACCTGTTCAAGTTCGTGATGCTCCGGGAGAGCGTCGATTTCATGGAGGCGGTCCGACTCCTGGCCCGCCGGGCGAACATCGCCGTCCCTGACCCGAAGACCGGCCCGAAGCACTCGGAGCGCGAGGCGCTGCTCGCCGCGTGCCGCGCGGCCGCGAAACTCTTCCGGGAAACCCTCCTCCACGGGCCCGACGGAGATGCCGGCCGCAATTACCTCGAGAAGCGCGGCGTCACGCTCGAGACGCGCGAGATGCTGGCGCTCGGGTACGCCCCCGATCGATGGGACACTCTCCGCGACGAGCTGCAGAAGCAGGGGCACCGGCTCGATGTCCTGATGGCGGCCGGGCTCGTGCAGCGGCGCGAGGACGGGAGCGGGAGCTACGATCGGTTCCGGGGCCGCGTGATGTTCCCGATCCAGAGCCTTTCGGGGGACGTCCTCGGGTTCGGGGGGCGCCTCGTCGGCGACGGCGAGCCCAAGTACCTCAATTCCCCCGAGACGCTCGTCTACAACAAGCGCGAGAACCTCTACGGGCTCGCCCACTCCCGGCAGGCGATCAAGGAGACGGGAGAGGCCATCGTCGTCGAGGGATACCTCGATCTGGCGGCGCTCGTGCAGGCCGGCGTGCGCCACGGCGTCGCGACGCTCGGCACCTCCTTCACCGACGAGCAGGCCTCGCTCCTGCGACGGTTCACCGACAGAATCCTCGTCAACTACGACACCGACAACGCCGGCGAGAGCGCGGCGCGGCGGAGCCTCGAGAAGCTCCTCGAGCGCGGCTTCACCGTGCGGGTCCTCAGGCTCCCTTCGGGAAAGGACCCCGACGCCTTCCTCCGCGCCGCGACACCCGACGAGTACCGGCGCCTCGCGGCGAGCGCGCCCTCGTGCTTCGACTTCCTCGTCGACGCGGTCTCCCGCGAGAGAGATCTCCGCGATCCCGCTTCCCTCGCCGCGGCGGCGCGCGAGATCCTCCCGATCCTCGCGCACGTGCCGAGCCGACTCGAGCGATCGCGGTACGTCGCGCTCCTCGCGGAGAGGCTGAAGGTCGACGACGCGCTCCTCCTCGCCGAGATCCGCGACGTGATGGCCCGCGGCGCGAAAGAACCCCCGTCGGCCCCCGTCGCGGCGGGGCCCGCGCGCGCCGCAGGGGCTGTCAGGGACGTCGAGGCCAAGCTCGTCCGCGCGCTCATCGAGAACGAGGGCGCCCGCGCCCGTCTCCTCGCGGAGATCCTGCCGGGCGACCTCGATGGATCCGCCGTCGCCGCCGTCGTCCACCGGATCGCCTCGCTCCATCAGACGGGGGTCGAGATCACGTACGCCGATCTCTCCGCCGCGCTGCCGGACGGCGAGCGCGAGATCCTGGCCCGGATTGCCCTCAGGGGAGACCCGCCGGCGGCCGAGGGAGAGGCGGCGCATTGCCTGGAGACGCTTCGGCGGGCGCGGCTGATCCGGGAGAGGGACGTCCTTCAGAAGGAAATGGAAAAGACGTCGGAGCCGGTGAGGCTCGACGAGCTGCTCCGGCGGAAGATCGAGCTGAGCCGCCGGATCGATTCGATGTCGTGATCATCGCGCCGGGATCGGGGCCCGGCGTCGAACGCGCGGTGGCGGGGGCACTGGAAGGGGAGGGTCGCCTGTGGAGACCGAGGAGAACGACGGGCTGGAGCACCTGATCAAGTTCGGCAAGGAGCGCGGATCTCGACTCTCCTTCGACGAGATCTTCGAACGGCTCGTCCAGCCCGAAGGTGTGACGTCCGCCGAGGAAATGGACGAGATCTTTCTCCGGCTCGGCGAGCACGGGATCGAGGTCGTCGACGGCGAGCGCGAGGAGCCGACCGACGCCGCGTCGACTGACGACGCCGACGTGCGCGAAGGGTCCAGCAAGCCGGAGTCCGGATCGGCCGAAACCGCGCTGGCGGCGCTCGACAGGACGAACGACCCGGTTCGCATCTACCTCAGAGAGATGGGCACCGTGCCCCTTCTCACGAAGGACACCGAGGTCCTGCTCGCGCGCCGGATGGAAGCCGGGCGGGCGCGGATGGTCCGCGTGCTCTCCCGCCGCGAGCCCGTGGCCCAGCACATCGCCGAGCTGGGGGCGCGGCTGAAGGTCGGTGCCGCGGCCACCCCGGAGACGGGATACTTCGTCGCGGACGACGACGACGAGGCGACGATCGAATCGCGCGTCCGCTCCATCCTGACGGCGACCCCCCGCATCGAAAAACAGCTCGCCGCGATCCGAAAGCAGAGGGGGTACGTCGCGCGCCTGAAGCCGAGGGGAGCGGCGTGGCGCCGCGCGAGTTACAAGCTGGCGCGCGCCCGCGTCTCGCTCGGCCAGACGGTGAGGCGCGTCCAGCTGAGCGACGCCCAGATCCGCACCTTCGCGCGGGGCGTCCTGCAGGCCGCAGAGAAGCTCCACTCTCTCGAGGAGGCCGAGGCCGAGAGTCGCCGGCGCGCGCCCCGCCTGCGCGATCGCGAGGCGCAGCGCGCGCTCAAGCGGCGCCTCGTGGACCAGTCGCTCGCGCGCAGGGTGATCGAGGAGTGGTTCGAGGCCCCGGGCGCGTCGCTCCACGCGGCCGCCCTGAGCGTGGTGAGGGGCGATCGCGCGGCCCAGAGGGCGCGCGACGGCATGGTCGAGGCCAACCTGAGGCTCGTGGTTTCCATCGCGAAGAAGTACACCAACCGGGGGCTCCAGCTCCTCGATCTGATCCAGGAGGGGAACCTCGGGCTGATGAAGGCGGTCGACAAGTTCGACTACCGGCGCGGCTACAAGTTCTCGACGTACGCGACCTGGTGGATCCGGCAGGCCGTCACGCGCGCGATCGCCGATCAGGGTCGGACGATCCGGATTCCCGTCCACATGATCGAGACGCTCAACAAGCTCGTGAAGACCGCGCGCAGCCTCGTCCAGGAGCTCGGGCGGGAGCCGACTCCCGAGGAGATCGCCGTGAAGATGGAGATCTCGGCGGCGAAGATTCAGCGCGTGCTGAAGGTCGCGGCGGAGCCGATCTCGCTCGAGACGCCGATCGGCGAGGAGGAGGGCTCGCATCTCGGCGAGTTCATCGAGGACCGCGCCGTGCCGTCGCCCGAGGCGGCGCTCGTCATGTCGAACCTCCGCGACAAGACGTACGAGCTGCTGAAGGGGCTCTCCCCCCGCGAGGACAAGGTGATCGCGATGCGCTTCGGCCTCGAGGACGGCGTCGAGATGACGCTCGAGGAGGTGGGCCTGGCCTTCGGCGTCACGCGCGAGAGGATCCGGCAGATCGAATCGAAGGCCCTTCGCAAGCTCCGCCATCCTTCGCGGAGCCGGAAGCTCCGCGCGTTCTTCGACGCGTCGGGAACCTAGCGGCCTTCAGGGGAAGATGCCGCGCAGGCGGTAGACCGCGGCGATGCGCTCGAGGGCCAGGGTGTAGGCGGCGGTCCGCATGTCCATCTTCTGCTTCGAGGCCTTCTTGAGGATGTGCCTGAGATTTGTCTTGATGTGGAACTCGAGCTCCTTGAGCACCTTCGCCAGCCGCCAGATCTGCGAGTTCTTGTTCTGCACCCACTCGAAGTAGGAGACCGTCACCCCCCCGGCGTTCGCGAGGATGTCGGGGATGATCGGGATGCCGCGCTCGCGAAGCCGCGCCTCGGCGGAAGGGGAGACGGGGTTGTTCGCCCCTTCGACGATTACCTGCGCCTGGATGGCGTCGGCGTTCTCCATGGTGATCTGGTTCTCGAGGGCGGCCGGGATCACGATGTCGGCCTTCACGCGCCAGAACTCCTCGCGGGTGATGGGCTGGGCCTTCTTGTACCCGGCGATGCCGCCGCGCGCCCTCACGTAGTCGCGCAGATCCACGGCGTCGATCCCCGACTCGTTGTGGACGCTGCCGCTGTGGTCGCTGACCGCGAGGAGCTTCGCTCCCTTCTCCTGGAGCAGCACGCCGGCCGCGGATCCGACGTTGCCGTACCCCTGGATGGTCACGGTGGAGGCGTCGAGCCCCTGCTTCCACTCGGCGGTCTTGAGGTACTCCTCGAGGGCGTAGACGATGCTCTGGCCGACGGCGGTGTCGCGACCGTGGCTCCCGCCGATCTCGATTGGCTTTCCCGTCACCACGTGCTTCATCGCCCCGCGATCCTTCACGT
Source organism: Acidobacteriota bacterium (assembly GCA_016195325.1). NCBI lineage: Bacteria > Pseudomonadati > Acidobacteriota > Acidobacteriota bacterium. Next base: position 13,519 of record JACPZX010000116.1, on the reverse strand, counting down.
CGCATCCCATGATGTACGTGTCCATCATCCACGACATCGTCTGGGAGTTCGTGTTGACGTCGGGAGCCGGGATGTCGCGCTCGGGGCCGATGAAGTTCTGGAGAGAATACGTGAAGCGGCGCGTGATCCTCTCGAGCTCACCGCGCGTGAACTCGCGCGGGTCCATGCTGACGCCCCCCTTCGCGCCGCCGAACGGAATGTTGACGACGGCGCACTTCCAGGTCATCAGCGCCGCGAGGGCCTTGATCTCGTCGAGGCTCACGCTCGGATGGAAGCGGATGCCGCCCTTGTACGGGCCGAGGACGTTGTTGTGCTGGACGCGATATCCCGCAAAGAGCCGGGTGTCTCCCGAGTCGAGCACGACGGGAAAGTTGACGACGATCTCGTTGGCCGGCTCCTGGAGGATGGCCCGGATGCCCGACTCGAGGCCCATCGCCTCGGCGGCGCTGTTGAACTGCGCCTGCACCGACTGATAGGACGACAGCAGGTGTTCCTCGCGGTGTGCGGTGGAATCGGGCGAACTCTTGGCCATGAACGCGGAATTCCTCCACGGGTCCCGGTGGTCGTGGATCGACAGCCGGGAAGGATCAGGAAGGCTGCGTATCCGGGGGTGTGAAAGTCGGCGTATTATAGGGCGACTCCAAACCGGGCACAAACCGGAGGGTCGAACCGGACCGCGCCGGCGGCCGGCCTTGAGTTCCTCCGGGTCATTGGTTTAAAGTGCCCGCCTTCATGAACTTCGGGGTGGGACGCGCATGAAAATCGCCGTGATCGGCGCGGGAATGCAGGGATCGGCCTGCGCGTTCGATCTGGCGAGGTCGGCGGGGGTCGGCGAGGTCCGGCTCCTCGATCAGCAGGAGGATCGGCTCGACGCGACGCGCCGCCGCGTCGAGGCCGGCGCGCGCGAGGCGGGGAAATCCCCCGCCATCACGTCCATCCTGGTCGACGTCGCCGACGGCGACGCGATGGCGCGCGCTCTCCACGGCTTCGACGTCGCGGTCAGCGCCGTCCCCTATTTCCTGAACGTCGGTCTCGCGAGGACCGCGCTGCGGGCCGGGGCCTCCTTCTGCGACATGGGGGGGAACACCGATGTGGTCCGCGAGGAGCTCTCGCTCCACGCGGAGGCGCTCGCCGCCGGCGTCAGCCTCATCCCCGACTGCGGGCTCGCACCGGGCCTCGGGAACATCCTCGTCGCCGACGGCATCGCCTCGCTCGATCGCGCGACGGAGGCCCACATCCGGGTCGGCGGGTTGCCGAAGCAGCCGAGGCCTCCCCTCAATTACAAGCTGGTCTTCTCCGCGTACGGACTCATCAACGAATACGTGGGCGAGGCAACCTACCTTCGAGAGGGCCGCCGGACGGCGGTGGCCGCGCTGTCGGAGCTCGAGACGATCGACTTCCCGGGGCCGATCGGTCGGTGCGAGGCGTTCGTCACGGCCGGGGGCACTTCGACGCTGCCGTGGACGTTCGAGGGGAAGCTCCGGGAGCTCACGTACAAGACGGTGCGCTACCCGGGCCACGCCGAAATGATCCGCTCGATGGCGGCCTGCGGTCTCTTCTCGCTCGATCCCGTCGAGGTCCCGGCGGAGGACGGCGGCAAAGTGCGCATCCGCCCGCGCGAGGCGACGGCGGCGGCCCTCACGCGCGCCCTCGACTTCCCGGGGGACACGGACCTCGTCGTGCTGCGCGTGACGGTGAAGGGGACGCGGGGGGGCAAGCGGGTGACGCGCGCGTACGAGCTGATCGATTCCATGGACGAGATCCACGGGATCACCGCCATGATGCGGACGACGGCGTATCCCGTCTCCGTCGTGGCGCAGATGATCGCCCGCGGAGACGTGACGGGACGAGGGGCGCTTCCCCTCGAGACGGCGATCCCGCCGGCGCCGTTCCTGAGGGCGCTCGCCGAGCGGCGGATCGACATCCAGCAGACGGAAGTCATCGAAGAGGCGGCGCGGTAGCCGCTCGACGGGGAGTGTCATGACCATACGCTCGTTGAAGTACGTCGCACGGGTTGTGGCGCTCGGCGTTCTCGCCCTCGCGCCCCTGCCCGCGCACGCGCAGGACAGGGATCCGAAGGCCGTGGCGGTCGCCGACGCCGTGATGAAGTCAGGGGGCGGCGATGAGGGATGGGCGTCGGCCAGGTACCTGAGGTTCACCTTCGCGGTCGAGAAGGACGGAGCGCTCAGGGCTTCCCGGACCCACTTCTGGGACAGGGTCAGGAACCGAATCCACGTCGAATGGACGTCCAAGGACGGGAAGAGCATCGTCTGCGTCGAGTACCTCGACTCGAAGGAGGGGGTCTGCTCGGTCGGCGACCAGGCTCTCTTCGAGAACGACGCGAAGAACTACCTCGAGAACGCGTACGAGATGTGGATCAACGACACCTACTGGCTGCTCATGCCCTATAAGATGAAGGACTCGGGGGTCCACCTCAAGTACGACGGCGAGGTGAAGGACGGCTCGGCCATGTACGACAAGGTCCTTCTCACGTTCGACGACGTCGGCCTGACACCGAAGGATCGCTACTGGGCGTTCGTGAACCGGCAGACCCACCACATGGACAAGTGGGCCTACGTTCTCCAGGACGACCAGGGGAAGCCCGGGACGGGCGACCCGACCACGTGGAAGTGGGTCAACTGGCAGAAGTACGGCAACGTGATGCTCTCGAACGAGAAGGTGTCGGCCGACGGCAAGACGAAGATCCTCTTCAAGGATCTGGCCGTTTTCAATGAGCTCCCGGACGATGTCTTCTCGAAGACGGCGAAGGTCGACCTGACGAAGAAGCCCTAGCCTCGGTTCCAATCGTACCGCGCGCGCTCCTCTTCCCCTTCCCGCGCGCGCGGAGGAAGTCGGCCGTCATCCGCGCGAGGAGCTTCTCCCTCCTGTCGTAGAGCCGCTTCAGGGGGCGCGTCCGGCAGCGGGTCAGCACGTACGCCGCGACGAGAGGGAAGGCGATCGTCGAGTCGGCGTAGCAGACGACGCAGTCCGGCAGCGTGTCGGGATTGATCTTTCCCCACGAGACCGCCTCGCCGGGAGTCGCCCCCGAGAGCCCGCCGGTGTCGGGGCGCGCGTCGGTGATCTGCACGAAGTAGTCGTGCCCCGTCACGTCGAGCCCGAGCACCTCCTGGAGCTGCGGCTCGGTCTGCAGCAGGAAGTTCTTGGGGCTCCCCCCGCCGAGGATCATCACGGCGCTCTCGCCGCGCCGCTTCGCCTCGTAGACCATCGCCGCCGACTCGTTCACGTCGAGCGCGACGTCGATCTCCAGCCTGTTGCCGGTGAGGGTCCGGGCCGCGAGGTTCATCCCGATCGTGCTGTCGCCGGGCGACGAGGTGTAGATCGGGACGCCGCACCGGTACGCGGCGCCGAGGAGGGTCGTCCCGCGGCGGCGGGTCTTCCGCTCCATCGCGTCGACGTAGCGGCCGATGAGGTGATGGAGCTCCGAGGTCGCCATCTTCTTCTGGAACTCGGGGGCGCCGACGAGCTTGAAGAGGAAGCTGTCCGACTTCAGCAGCACGTCGAGATCGAAGATGATGTCGTAGATCCGGATGAGGCGCTTGCGGTGCAGCTCGACGTCGTCGAGAAACGGCGTCGATCGCCACAGGTCGAACCCCAGGCCGAAGTGGAGATCGTGGTAGAGGTTCGCGCCGGTCGAGACGATGTAGTCGATGAAGCCCTTCTCGATGAGCGGGATGAGGATCGAGCCGAGGCCCGCCGGGATGAGCGCGCCGCTGAGCGAGAGGCCCACGGTGACGCGCGGCTTCATGACCTTAAGGTGCATGAGATGGCAGATCTCCTGCACGCGGGCGGCATTGTAGGCGTTGAAGTGATCGTCGATCAGATCGGCGACGCCGGCGCGGGGCTGCAGGGGACGTATCTCGATCTTTCCCTTGGCGTGATGCTTCATCGTCGCGTCGTTTTAGCACAAGGTGCGGGGGTGGTCTACATTCCCCGGGCCGTGCGCCCCCAAGGACCTGGCTTCCGCGCCCTCCTCCTCTCGATCGCGCTCAGCGCGGTGACCATCACGCCCGCCTCCGCGGGCGAAGCGCCCGAGCCCGCCATCCTCGCCGTCGTCGGGGGCACGCTCATCGACGGAACGGGCGCGGATCCCGTCCCCGACAGCGCCGTGATCATCGTCGGCGATCGAATCGTCGCCGCCGGGCCGAGACGCCAGATCCGGATCCCGGCCGGCGCCGTTCCGGTGGACGCGACCGATCTCACGGTGATCCCGGGGCTCATCGACATGCACGTGCACCTGCGCGCCGAGGTCGACCTCCGGGCGTTCCTCGATCACGGCGTCACGTCGGTGCGGCACCTCGGGGACGTGCCGCTCGAGGAGATCATCGCGCTCAAGCAGGCCGTCGACGCCGGCGCGCGCCCGGGGCCGCGGATCTTCCACTGCGGGCTCTTCGTCGTGAGCGAGCCGCCGCTCAAGCCCGAGATGTACCCGCCTGCGGATCTCGCTCTCTTCGAGGTGATGCACGCGCCCTCGGACGCGCCCGCGACGGTCCAGCGCCTTCTCGACGCGGGGGCCGATGTCGTGAAGGTGAAGACGGAGATGTCCCCCGCGTGCCTGCAGGCGTTGGGCGCCGCGGCGGCCGACGCGGGCCTGCCGCTCGCCTTCGACAACGGCGGAGAGACGGGGAGCTACGACGCGCTCGCGGCCCTCGGCGCGGGGGCCCGGAGCGTCGAGCACCTCACCGGAATCCCCTTCGACGATCCGGAGGCCGTCGATCGGGTTCTCGCGAAGATGGTCGAGCTCGGGGCGTTCGCCGACCCGACGCTGGTCGTCCTCGACCGGACCTACGCCGCGAGCCGCGTCGCGCGGCGCGAGGAGTTCATCCGGCGCTTCGCCGCGGCGGGGGGGAGGGTCGTCGCGGGGACCGACGTGCCGACGCGCGGCCTCGCGCCGGGAGTCAGCCTGCACCAGGAGATGGAGCGGCTCGTGGCCGCGGGACTGTCGCCGAAATCGGCGCTTCTGGCCGCCACGGGGAACGCCGGCCGCGCGCTCGGCTTCCAGGGACTGGTCGGCACCATCGAGGCGGGGGCGTACGCCGACCTCCTCGTCGTGGCGGGCGATCCTCTCAAGGAGATCCGGAACGCGGATCGCGTTCTGCGCATCTTCAAGGGCGGGGTCGAGTACCTGCCGGGGCCCGACGAGGAGAACTAAGGGCGGGAAGCGGTTCGGGAGACGACGCGCTCCGGGCATTCGTCCCCGAATTCAGGGCGGGACGGCCGCCGCCATTCGCGATCCGCCGATTCCCTCGTCATCGCGCCACTCGAACCTGCTTCGATCGAGTTCTCCGAGCCCGACTGTCAACCAAGCTCTCGCTGACGGTGTCTTAGGTCGCGTAGTTGGGGAAAGTCGGCAGACCCACCGGGGTTCTCCCGGGGCCGGGAGCTGGCAGGGAGGAGTGAAACGTGACTAAGGAGAAGTGTGCCCTGGCCCTGGCGGTCGTCGCCGTCTTCACGAGCGCCGTCTTCGCTCAGGCGACGACCGCGACGCTCAAGGGACAGATCGTCGATACGGATGGAACGGGATTGCCGGGCGTGCCGGTCACCGTCATGAGCAAGACGCACGGCGACGCGAAGAAGACGGTCATGACCGACATCGAGGGGCACTACAAGTTCCAGCTTCTCCCTCCAGCCAACGACTACACGATCGGAGTGGCGTACCCCAGCTTCGCGCCGCTCGAGCTGGGCCCCATCGACCTCGATCCTGGCAAGACGACCGTGCAGAACGTCACCCTCCGCTCCGCGGAGGAGCTGACCACGAAAGTCGAGGTCGTCGCGCACGGGACCATCGTCGACACCGAGAGCACGAAGACGGCGAGCAACTTCAACACCGAGTTCATCGAGGGGCTCCCGATCATCGGCCACAACTTCCAGGACATCCTGACCCTCACGCCGGGCGTCACCGACACCGACGGGGACGGGAATCCCAACGTCCAGGGGGCCCGGGCCACCGGACTCCAGATCCGCCTCGACGGCGGGAACATCACCGATCCGGTCTCCGGGACCTTCGGCCAGAACCTGAACCTGGACGCGGTCGAGGAGATCGAGGTCATCACCTCCGGGGCGAGCGCCGAGTTCGGCCGGGCCGACGGCGGGTTCGCGAACATCATCACCAAGTCGGGCGGCAACGACTTCGAGGGATCCTTCAAGCTCTTCTGGCAGGGGCGGTTTCTGAACGGCAACGGCGCCACCGCGAACAACGACACGCAATTCACGAGAAACCAGCCGCAGGGCGACCTGCGCCGGCTCTCGCCGTTCATCACTGGCGGCGGGGCGCTCAAGAAAGACAAGGTCTGGTACTTCGCGACGATCGAGTTCATCAATCAGGCGAACGCGGTCAGCCTCGGAGGCTCGAGCTTCGAGACCTCGAATGTCGGCCACAACGCCTTCGGCAAGATCACGTGGCAGGTCAACTCCGACAACAAGCTGGCCGCGCAGTACAACGACGACCCCCGAACGTTTCGCGGGGGCTTCCTTGGGTTCGGAGTCGACGCGGATTCGGACGCGACCTTCATTCAGGGGGCGCGCACGCCGCAGCTGCGGTGGACGTCGATCATCTCACCGACGCTGCTCCTCGAGACGCTCTTCACCCATTTCGATTCGGGCATTGCCATCGTGCCCGTGTCGAATCTGTTCAAGATCTCCGACGTCTCGACGATCGTGAACCGGCAGGGAAACAGCCTGTCTCTCCAGGCACTCTATCCGGTGAAGCAGTGCTCCGTTCCCGGAGGCGGCTTCATTCAGAACTGCGACCCGAGCCAGGGAAGGCTTTCCATCTTCCAGATCGACCTGCTGAACGGGACGACGACGGGGCCGTTCCCGGTGCGCACCGACGACTCGCGAAAGCGCGACTCGATCAAGACCGATCTGAGCTACACGATCGAGGACGCCTGGGGCGAGCACCAGATCAAGTCCGGGTTCGAGTTCGCCGAGGAGTCCTTCGCGGACAGCCCGATCACCAACCCGGTCCTGACGGACTTGCTGCAGGCCTGCCCCGAGTGCCGGGATCAGAACGGCCAGCCCATTCCGAACGCCGTCAAGGGAGTCCAGACCCTCACCGTCTCCCAGCCGACCGTGGTTGACCAGCGCGCCACGAGCTTCAACTCGGCTGCGTACCTCACCGACACCTGGAAGCCCAAGCAGAACCTCTCCGTCCAGCTCGGCATGCGGTTCGACAGGGAGGACATCAACTCCTCGGGGTTCACGGCGTTCAATCCCAGGACCGAGAGGAAGAAGTCGATCAACATCGTGAACTCGCTCTGCGCCGACGCGCAGCGCGTGTACGCCCTGGGCGGAGCGTCCAACAGCGGCGCCAGCTGCGTGCTGAACTCCAACTTCGAGCCGAGTGCGCCTCTCCGTTACACGATGGACGCCGCCACGCCCGAGTCGCTCCGCAAGTTCGACGTCGATCTCGACGGGACGTTCGACAGCGGCAAGGACGGTCCGGTGTGGACCAACCCCTACACGACGTTTCCCGATCGTCTCCCGGAGAACTTCGAGATCAGGAACCTCAACATGTCGCCGCGGCTGAGCGTCTCGTGGGATCCGATGGCCGACGGGAAGACCAAGGTCTTCGGCACGTGGGGACGATTCTATGACCGGCTCTTCCTGTCCACCGTGATTCCGGAGATCGGCCCCGACACCGTGAACTTCACCTTCCAGCCCGATCCGAGCGCCCACGTGCTGAAGGAGGACACGGTCTCGGAGCGAACGTCCGCGGTCTCGGTGACCCAGGTCGATCGAGGCCTGAAGACTCCCTTCACCGACACCTTCTCCATGGGCTTCGAGCGGGAGCTCGCGCCCGAGTGGTCGGCGAAGGTGACCTACACGCAGCGCCTCGGCTGGGATCTCGTCCAGGACACCGACATCAACCACGCCCTCTGCGCGCAGTACGGCTCGCTCTTCGGCATCTCGCCGCAGACCATCTGCCCGCTGTACACGAAGATTCTCCCCAACGGCAAGCAGAGGGTCGTCCTCAGCGACGATCTCTTCGGATCGCTCGGCGTCAAGGCCCCGAACACCGCGCCCGACCTCTACAACGTGAACCAGAACTTCAACCAGGTGCTGCGCATCGGGAACTCGAACGCCTCCCAGTTCCACTCGGTCGCGCTCGAGGTCGTCAAGAGGCTGCACCGGAACTGGCAGATGAACGCGAGCTACACGTACTCCATCTCGAAGGGGAACGCCGAGGCGTTCCAGTCCCCGCTCGGCAACGATCCGGCCACGATCGACAAGGAGAAGGGATACCTCGCCTTCGACCAGCGCCACCGGGTGGTCGTCATCGCGACGTCGCACCTTCCGAAGGACGTCGAAGTCGGGACGACTCTGACGTGGGAGGGGGGCACCCCGTACTCGGTGCTCTCGCAGGTGCTCGACGAGGACAACATCGGGAACGTGAATCAGCGCGTCTTCTTTCCGACGGGGCGCCGCAACGACCAGCGCAACGGAAACTTCTGGAACATCGACACGCAGATCACGAAGCGCTTCCACATCGGCAAGGTCCAGGCGTCGGCGCAGTTCGCCGTGAAGAACGTGCTCAACATGGACGACGAGACACTGTCCTCCTATCGCATCTCGTCGTTCAACGGACTGGAGCTCGGGCCGGGGCCGCTGGGCCTCCGTCGGTTCGGGCGATTCTGGGAGATCGGGACCAGCTTCAACTTCTGATCGGGGGCGAGCCCGTGATGAGCCTCAAGGTTTGCCTGGCCGGCGCGCCGGTGGCCAGGGCGGATCTCGAGATGATCCTGCGTCGGGAGTCGCAGGTGGAGATGGTCGGCGGAGCGCAGGCCGCCGACCTCGTCTTCGCCGAGGTGCGGAGGGACGACACCACGGCGTGGCAGACCGCGGCGACCATCACGGCCTCGGGCGCCCCGGACCTCGCGCTCCTGCCTGAGAAGGACCCGCGGCTGATCCGGGCGTGCGACCGGTACGGCGTCCGGTACGCCTTCTCGCCGCTGACCCCGAGCGGCGTCCGGTCGATCCTGAGAACCGCGCACGAGAGGCTCGCGGCGGAGTCTCCGGCCGACCGCCGAAAGCGCATCGCCGCGTTTCTCGAGGAGGCGCGCCGTCAGCCCGCCTACGCCGAGCGCCTCGCGATCCGCACCCGCGGCGCGCGCTCGGTCCTCCGCATCGAGGAGATCGACTGGATCGAGTCGGCGGCGAACTACGTCCACGTTCACGCCGGAGGGGCCGCGCACGTCGTGCGAGGCACGATCAACGAGATCGAGGCCACGCTCGATCCCAGGCGGTTCACCCGCATCCACCGCTGCCGCATCGTGAACCTGGAGCGGATCCGGGAGTGCCGCTCCGTCGCCAACGGGCGCTTCGAGCTGGTTCTCGGGGACGGGACCACTCTCGAGATGAGCCGCGGTAACAGGCGCAAGTTCCCGCTCCTGGCCTCGGCCCGCACCCTCCGCGCCTGATCGTCCCGCCGGGGTCTCGGGATTCTCGGGAGCGTCTGATCTGTCTCGTCTTGCGGGCCGGCGCCCGGCGCCCGATATTCGGGGCCATCGGCCCCCACGATGCCAGAGCCCAATCCGCCCCCCGAGATCGAACCCGGCCCGACGCGCCGTCCCCCGGTGCGCCTGCGCGTCCGCGACGCCCAGGGGTTCGAGAAGACGATTCTCTTCCAGAAGAGCCTTCTCCGAATCGGGCGGGACGCGGGAAGCGATCTCCGCGTCGATCACGCGACGATGGCGCCCTGTCACGTCATCATCCTCCGGGACGGCCCCCGCTACCAGCTCACCGACGCGAGCGGAGGGGCCGGCACCTTCCTGAACCGCAAGCGAATCACCACGTCGGAGCTCGGGCACGGGGACGTCATCTCGTTCGGCCCCGACTGTCCGTACGAGGCGCACTTCCTCGTCGAGGGAGAGCGGAGCGAGGACCGCCAGGGGCGGGCGCTGAAGTCGCTCCTGGCGGCGAGCCGGGCCATCAACTCGTCGCTGGTCCTCGACCAGGTTCTCGACAGGGTGATGGACGCCGTGATGGACGTGACCCGGGCCGACAGGGGATTCCTGATGCTCGCCGAGCCCGACGGCTCCCTGCGCGCGCGGGTCTCGCGCAACATCGCTCGCGCCGCCCTCGACGCCGACGTCCTCCCCGCGAGCCGGGGCGTCATCCAGGAGGTCGTCGCGACGCGCCGGACCGTCTTCACGATGGCGGACGCGGCGGGGGAGGCGCGTCCCGGCAGCCAGTCGCTGGTCCGGCTGAAGCTGAAGGCGGCCCTCTGCGCGCCGATCCTCGCGGCGGAAGCCCTCATCGGGATCATCTACGTGGACTACGAAGGGCGTGTGCCGGACCTCAGCGTGGACTCCCCCGAGATCCTCGAGGCGCTGGCCGATCACGCCTCGGTCGCGATCGAGAATGCCCGCCTGACCGAGCGGATGCTCCTCGCGGAGCGCGTCAGCACCGTCGGCCGCATGGTCTCGTCGATCGTGCACGACCTGCGGGGCCCGCTCGCCGGAATCCGGGCGGCCGCCCAGCTCATCGGCGAGGAGCCCCTCGCGCCGAGAACCCCGCGCCTCACCGCGATGATCACGACGGAGGTGGATCGCCTCTCGGGAATGGCGCAGGAGATCCTCGACTACTGCCGCGGCGGCATCGACCTGATGGCCTCTCCGGCGAATCTGTCCGCTTTCCTCGCCGCGACGATCGAGCCGATGCGCGAGTCGCTCCAGTCGCGGTCGGTGAGCCTCAACCTCGACATCAAGCCGGGCCTCATCGCATCGATCGACGCGCCGCGGCTCGAGCGCGTCCTCCGGAACGTCATCGACAACGCCGTCGAGGCGATGCCCGACGGGGGTCTGCTCACGATCTCGACGGGGACCGAGGACGGGTGCGCGGTTCTCCGCGTCGCCGACACGGGGCGCGGGATGAACGAGGAGGTCCGCCGCCGCGTCTTCGAGCCCTTCTTCACGCACGGGAAGAAGAACGGAAACGGCCTCGGCATGGCGATCGCCTCGCGGGTCGTCGAGGCGCACGGCGGGCGCGTGCGCCTCGAGAGCGCGCCCGGTGAGGGGACGACGGTGGCCGTGAGCCTTCCCCTCGTCGCGCCGTCGGCGGGCGCGACCGCGTCCGCGCCCGAAGGCTCGTTCGCGCTCGCATCCCGCTGATATCATCGCGCGCCGTGGCGACTGCAAGCCCCCATCCGAAGTGCCCGCAGTGCGGGGCGCCCATCGATCCCGTCGAGGAGACGGACTTCCTCTCGTGCCCCTTCTGCGGAACGCGCATCTTCCTCGACCCCGCAGGGGCCGTCCTCCACCTCATCGTCGAGCCCCGGATCGACGCGGCGAAGGCCCTCCAGGCGCTCGCGCGCTGGCTCAAGAACCGCGAGGTCGTGGGGCCGATCGTCCCCGTCGCCTCGGAGATCGTCTTCTTCCCCCTGTGGGAGGTGACGGCGCGGGGGGCCGTCAAGATCGTTCCCGGCGCCGGCGCGATCTTCGACGGCCTCGATCGGATCCAGATCCCGCCGGGTGACGCGAAGATCTTCTCCGCCGAGCGGGCGAAGGGGCCGCACGGCGAGACGGCGCGGATCGTCGAGGCGTCGGTCCCCCTCGAGGCGGCGCTCGCCCGCGCCGCCGCCCAGCCCGCCGACGCCGTCACGCGCCTCGTGCACGTCCCCCTCGTGATCCTCTCCTACACCTTCTTCGGCGCGCCGTACCGGGCGGCGGTCGACGCGTCGTCGGGCCAGATCTACCCGATCACCGTCCCCCGATCGGCCGAGAGCCGCATCGACGTCGCCTTCGCCGCCCTCCTCGCCTCCGGCCTCGTGCTGAACCTCATCGCCCTCTTCCTCCTTCGCGCGGCGCCGCTGCTGTCCCTCGCGATCCTCGGCGTCGTCTCGTGGGGCCTCTACGCTCTGGGGATGAAGCTCGCCGGCTGGATGGAATCGTGATCCTCCAGGCGATCTCGTGCCCGTCGTGCGGCGGTGCGGCGGGCCGGCTCGCCCCGGGCGACATCCGCGCGTGCCGCTACTGCGATGTCCCCCTCACGCTCACCGCGGCCGGGGTCTCGGGCTCCTCGGCGATCGATCCCGTCATCGACGTCGAGCGGGCCCGCCGCGCGGTCGAGGACTTCCTGGGCGGGGACGGCGCGCCGGACAATCTCAAGTCGGCGGCCGTGCGCCGCGGGATCGAGCTGATCTTCGTCCCCTTCTACGACATCCTCCTCGTCGAGGCGTCGGAGGATCGCCCGCCGGTGAGGTGCCGCTTCGGCGTCTCGCGCTTCACCGCCATCTCCCTCGAGAACGACGGGAAGGACCTCGAGGCCGATCGGATCGATCCCGATCGCGTGCGGCGCACCGCCTCGGCCCCCTTCGATCTCGCCGAGCTGGCGGCGCGGGGCGTCGTCCTCGAGGCGCAGCGGCCTCCCGGGTCGATCAAGCTCCCGACCGTGATGGGATCGCCCGTGACGATCGAGCGACGCGTGCGCGTCGTCTACTACCCGATCTGGTTCGCGCGCTTCTCGTACGGCCGGAGCCTCTATCACGTCGCGGTCGACGCGGTGACGGGGGAGGTCCTTCGGGGAGTTGCGCCGGCCAGCATGCGGCGCCGTGTCCTTTCGGGGGTGGGGTTCACCTTTCTCTTCAGCGTCCTCCTCGCGATCGTTCTCGCAAACCCGGGGCTGCTCCTCAGAATCGTCACCCATGGGCTGGACGTCGGGGCGGTCGTCGGGGGTGGACTTCTGCTGGTGCTGGCGGCGGCCTGGGATCGCCTGAGGTTCCGGCGCGAGTTGATCCTCGAGGGGACGGTCCGCCGGCAGCAGCCGATCAACCGCCCGAAGGAGACGACGCTCGAGGCGCTCGCGTCGATGCTTCTCAAGAATGCCGGACGTAGGGCCACGTACCGGCCGGGGAGAGGGTGGGGCTCGTGAAGGCGGTGGCGCTGACGTGTCCGCAGTGCTCGGGGAGGCTTCTGGCCGCGCCCGGAATTCCGCTCGGGGTGTGCAACCCGTGCTCGCTCGGGTGCGACTTCGCGACGGGGGAGAAGAAGCAGCTGCCGGTGCTGGAGGCTGTCGTGGAATCGGGTGGTGATTCACTGCGGCTTCCGTTCATTCGCTTCGAGGCGGCGGGGGGCGGGGACAGGTCGCTGGTCTACGTGATGGCATTCGCGATCTCGAAGATCGGGACGCCCTACGACGACGGCTCGAAGCTCACGGTAGAGGCGCGCGAGATCTCGACGCGTCCGGGTCGGCTCGACGTCGCCCCGGCCCTCGGCATCGAGACCGCCGCGGGGCTCGCGCGGTTTTTGGCGCTGCGGCGACTCGACCCGGATGCGAAGCTCAACCTGCGCCCGCAGGCCGTGAGTCTCTCGGCGCCCTCGATCCTCGCGATGCCGTTCCGGGTGAACGGCGACACGCTGGTGGATCCGATCTCGGGGATGACGGAGCAGAGGAAGTCCCTGGATGGGGCGACCTAGCCCGCATTTCTCACCAGGTGGGCGATCATCGAGCGTGCCCTCCTGAGCGGGCGCTGTCGTGACCGTAACGAGGCGTTGGAGGCGGG
>JACPZX010000115.1 GCA_016195325.1 Acidobacteriota bacterium | reverse complement strand
TCGCGAGAACGCCGATGAGCATCCGCGGCCGGATGAGGCGGCCGGTGCGGAGGCCGACGAGCGCGCGCGCGGTCCGATCGGCGGTGCCGTCGGCCCAGCGCATGAGCGAGTGCCGTAGTGAGGGTGGTGTGGCGGCGCGCCGGGACGCGGTCACGACCGACAAAACCCTCTTCGCCTCCCCGTTCGCTGCGTACGCTTTCCGTACGATGAGACTGGCCTCGGCCACCGTACCCCCGCCGGCCTGACGGTGTCAAACGGCCGGCCGAGCGCTGGTTTGCGGTCGTCACGAGGCCAGCCGTACGCTTGGGCGCGGTGCCCGACTACAACCTTTCGTATCTATACGTCTTCGTCTTCTTCCTCGCGGGGGCACTGTTCACGAGCCTGCTCCTCGGGATCAGCCGGCTCATCGCTCCCCGGAAGCCGACGCGCGAGAAGCTCCGCACCTACGAGTCGGGGGAGGAGCCGGTCGGGCAGGCCTGGGGCCGGTACCCCACCCACTTCTACGTCTTCGCCCTCCTCTTCGTGGTCTTCGACGTGGACGTCATCTTCCTCATCCCGTGGGCCGCGTTCTTCCGCTCCTTCGGCTGGACCGGCCTCGTCGAGATGGTCCTCTTCGTCGGCGTCCTGGTCGTCGGTCTCGTCTACGCCTGGCGGAAAGAGGCCCTCCGGTGGTACTGAGCGCTCCCCGGCCCGCGCCCGGCTTGGGTGCCGCGGTCGCCAAGATCGCGGGCCTCGCGGGCGACCGGGCACGGGTCTCCACGCTCCACGACATGGTCGTCGTGGACGTGCCGCGCGAGCACCTCCTGGCGCTGGCGCGCGCGGTCCGCGACGGCGCCGGCTGCGACTTCTACTCGGTGAACGCCGGGGTCGACCTGGGGAGCGAGCTCCGTTCGGTGACCTTCGTCCGGAGCACCGCGAGCGGGCTCTCGGTCATGCTGCGGACGCGGTGCGCCGAGGACGACCCGCACGTTCCCTCGCTCGTCGGGCTCTGGGCCGGCGCGAACTGGTGCGAGCGCGAGACGTACGACATGTTCGGGATCGTCTTCGACGGGCACCCCGACCTGCGCCGGATCTTCCTCGAGGAGTCCTTCCCGGGGCACCCGCTCCGGAAGTCGTTCCTCCCGCCGCGCAGCGACGCGCGGGGCGGCTAGAAGATGCCCGACGGACCCCTCGGCCTCGATCCCGTCGTCTGGGCGGTGCTCCGCCTCCTCATCGCGGTGGTGCTCGCGATCGTCGTCGTGCTGAACGGGGCGCTCGTGCAGATCTACCTGGAGCGGAAGATCCAGGCGCTCATGCAGGACCGCGTCGGGCCGATCCACACCGGGCCCTTCGGCCTCCTCCAGACGATCGCCGACGCGCTCAAGCTCATCGGCAAGGAGGACATCCGGGCGCGGGTCACCGACAAGTGGTTCTTCCTCGCCGCGCCGCTCATCGTCTTCAGCCCGATGCTCGCCTCGTTCGCGGTGCTGCCCTTCGCGCCCGGCATCCTCGGCGCCGATCTCAACATCGGGCTCCTCTACCTGACCACCCTCGGCTCCATGACGGTGCTCGGCATCGTCATCGCCGGGTGGGCCTCGAACGACAAGTACTCGCTCATCGGCGGCCTCCGCTCGGCGGGCCAGCTCGTCTCGTACGAGGTGCCGCAGATCCTCTCGCTCGTGACGGTCGTGCTCGTCACCGGCTCGCTCTCGATGGTGGACATCACCGAGTCGCAGCCGGGGCTCCTCGTGAACCTCCTCGTCCTCCCGCTCGCGTTCTGCACCTACTTCATCGCGGCGCTCGCCGAGACGAACCGCAACCCCTTCGACCTGCCCGAGGCCGAGTCGGAGCTCGTCGCGGGGTTCCTCACCGAGTACTCCGGCATGCGCTGGGGCGTGTTCTTCGTCGCCGAGTACGGCGAGGTCGCGGTGGTCTCGTCGATCATGACGACGCTCTGGCTCGGCGGCTGGCACGGACCGGGGGTGGACGCGCTTCCCGTCCTCGGCGTCCTCTGGTTCACGCTGAAGGCGTACGCGGTCGTGCTCACGTTC
>JACPZX010000114.1 GCA_016195325.1 Acidobacteriota bacterium | reverse complement strand
TGAAGCCGCGCAAGAAGGGAATCGGCCGCAACCCGCGCACGGGTCGTGAGGTCAAGATCCCCCCCGGCCGCACGATTCGGTTCAAGCCCGGCAAGAACCTGCGCAACCTCGCCTGATCCCGATGGACCCGAGCGCCGAGCCGCCGGCAGCACCGACCCCGGCCCCGTCAGTTGTTGCGATGGATAGGCCCCGGCGCCGGAGCGGATGGCGCCTCTCGAGTTTCCTCTTCGTGATCACGTGCGTCACGACACTCGTCACCGGCATGGTGCGGGAAGGAGCCTCCCGCGGCGTTGCGATACGCGACGCGTGGCAGGTTCTCGCCAATCCATCGCTCCTCATGCTGGGTCTCCCTTACGCCGCGTGCCTTCTCGCGATCCTCGCGACGCACGAGATGGGCCACTACATTGCCTGCCGCCACCACGGAATCGATGCGACGCCGCCATACTTTCTCCCCTCTCCTCCGCTATTCCTCTTCGGCACCTTCGGCGCCTTCATCCGGATCCGCGCGCCGATCACGAACCGGCGGGCCCTCTTCGACATCGGCGTGGCGGGTCCGCTCGCGGGGTTCGCCGTGGCTCTGCCGATCATGATCGCCAGCATCCGGATGTCGGAGTGGCAGCCGACCCCCCCGGTCGCGGCAGGAGGTGTCGAGTTCGGGAGTTGCCTCCTCATCGATCTGCTGGCCAGGCTCGTCCTCGGGCCGCCCCCTGCTCCGACCGGATGGACTCTGGCGATCGGAACCGTCGGGATGGCGGGATGGGTGGGTCTCCTCGCGACGGCGCTGAACCTCTTGCCGATCGGACAGCTCGACGGCGGGCACATCGCGTACGCGATCTCGTCGCGCTTCCACCGGATCTTCTCGCACCTGTGCCTCGCCTCCTTCGTGCTGATGGGGCTTCTCGTGAACGAGTCGTGGCTCTTCTGGGGGGCTGTCCTGATCTTCCTCAACCCGCGCCATCCCCTGCTCGTGGACGAGACGCGCGCGCTCTCGCCCGGCCGGCTGGCCGTGGCCGCCCTCGCGGCGGCGGTCTTCATCCTCTCATTCATCCCGAGCCCCATCCGCCCCATCTCCTGAGCCGCGATCCGGCGTGACGGCGATCCACCCCGAGGCGAACCGCTCGATCGAAATCCCCGCCTCCCCTGCCGCGCCGTTGAACGTCACGCGCACCGCGCCGTCCCTGTCGGTCCTGAGCACCCGGGCGCCGGCCGCCTGGAGGCGCGCGATCGCCTCGGCGTGCGGGTGCCCGTAGCGGTTCGCGAAGCCGCACGAGACGATCGCGAGGCGCGGCTGGAGAGCCGCGAGGAAGGAGGTGGTCGACGAGGTCCGGCTTCCGTGGTGCGGCACGAGGAGAACGTCGACGGGGGCGAGGGCGGGGAGGATCGCTCTCTCGGCGCCGGCCTCGATGTCCCCCGGAAGGAGGATCGATCGCCCGAGCGCCCGGATCCGGATCACCTGGCAGACGTCGTTGTCGCGCGCTCCCCCGCCGGATGCCGGCGGGTTCAGGATGTCGATCGCGTCCGGCTCGAACCCCGAGCGTCCCCCCACCCTGACGATCCGGAGGGCTCGCCCCGACTCGACGGCCAGCCGCTCGAGCGGGACGAGCCGGCGCGCGGAGTGATCGGCGGCGCCCACCCAGAGCGCCGTCCCGGCGAACGTCCGGAGAATCGCGGGGAGCCCCCCGACGTGATCGAAGTCGGCGTGCGTCGCGGCGACGGCGTCGAGGCGGCGGAGCCCCGTCGTCAGCAACGCGCGCGCGACGATCCGCTCGCCGACATCGAACGTGGATCCTGCGAACCCTCCGCCGTCCACGAGGAGGCGGGCTCCGTCGGGCATCTCGACCAGGGCGGAGCTCCCCTGGCCCACGTCTAAGACGGTGAGCCTGAAGCTCCCCGGCGGCGCCGGGCCGAGCGCGCCGGCCGATCCGGAGGAGGGCTTCTCGCCCGGGGCGACGACGAGAAGCGTCCCCGCCGCGGTGACGGCCACGCCGATCGCGAGCACCGCCCGCCGCGGCGCGCCCGTCCCGCGAAAGATCGCCGGGGCGAAGAAGGCGGCGGTGGTCATCGCCACGAGCGCCGGGGCGGGTGTCACGCATGCGTACGACAGCCACGGGATCGCCGCGAGGCGGGCCGAGGCGTCCACCGCCCCGTCGATGGCCAGGGAGGCCCCCCTCGCGAGAAGCGACGCGCCGAGGAGCGCGAACGGCTGCGCCGGGTGGATGGCGGCGAGCGCCGCGACCGCCGGAATCGCGCAGGAGGCGATGAAGGCCAGGGACATCAGCGGGGAGGCGGCGAGGTTCGCGAGGAGGGCGGCGGGGGCGACGCGATTGAAGAGGCTCGCCGAGAGCGGGGCCGTGGCGGCGAGGGCCGCGAGATCCACCGCGATCATGGAGGCGAGCCACCGTGGCCCGGGAAGCGCTGCGACGAGCGGCGGCGCGTACGCCGCGAGCGCCGCGGCCGCCGCGAAGGTGAGCTGAAACGCGGGATCCGCGACCGACCGAGGGTCGAGCGCCGCCAGGAGCATGAGGACGGCTGCGATCAGAGGGAGCGGCCGGGCGCGCCGGCCGAGGCCCCGGGCGGCGAGAAGCATCAGCGCGCCGGCGACGGCCCGCGCCACCGAGGCCTCGCGTCCCGTCAGCGCGGCGTACGCGACGAGGGAGATCGCCAGGATCGGGGCGCGCCCTCCGCGGGGCGCCCGCGCGAGGCGGCAGATCGTGAGGACGCACGCGGCCACGATCGCCACGTTGAACCCCGAGACGGCCAGGAGGTGCGAGGTCCCCGCCGCCCGCAGCGCCGCCTCGGCCGTCGGGGCGATGTCGTCGCGCCACCCCAGGACGAGCGCCTTCGCGATCGGAGCGTCGGGAGCGACCCCCGCGCTCTCGAAGGCGGCGTCGATCGAATCGAGGATGAACCTCCGCGCCCGGCCGAGCGCGCGGTCCGCCGCGGAAGGGGGCGCGGTCACCGCCACGAGCCTCGCCGAAGGGGCGCGGGCGAGCGCGTCGATGCCTCGTGAGGCGAGGAAGACCGGGTAGTCGAGCGCCCCGGGATTTCCGAACGATCGCGGCAGGCTCACCGCCGCGGGAAAGCGGACGCGCGTCCCCTCGAAGAGCCGGCACGGATCCGGGACATCGCCGGGAGCTGCGGGGAACGAAGCGCGCACGCGCCCCGAGGCCTCGCGTGAGACGCGCAGCGCGCCGAGGCGCGCCAGGTCGAGGTCGAGGGCGCACCCGCCGTCGGGGGGAGGCCGGCGGCGCGGCTCGGCGGCGATCGTTCCCTCGACCAGCGCGACCGATCGCGAGAGCGCGGGCTCGGCCGTGAGGAGGAGGCCGATGGCGCCGCGCGTCGCCGGCATCGCAGCCGATGACGCGAGGAAGAGCCCGAGCGGGAGGAAGGCGCACGGGATGATCAGAAGCCTTCCGCGCGGCGCCCCCGGGTCACGGCAGCCGCGGAGCCCTGCGAGTAGGAGCGCGGCGCATCCCGCGGCCACGAGGAGCGGGTGGGGTCGCCATGAGGCCGGGGTCAGGATGCCGGCGCACAGGCACGCGGCGGCGAGGACGGTCGGTGATGACGGGAACACGTGTCACCCTCACGACCAGATCTCCTCACGGCCACGGGGAACGTAGCAGCCCGGTCGGGCCCCTTCAATCGGCGCGGTCGAGGAGATCCAGGAGCGAGAAGGAGGGCACGGGGAATCGCGCGAGGAGGCGCGACTCGGTGAGGCGCCGGACGAGATCGGCGGGGGGCGCCGCGGCCGCCGGGCCTCCCCGCGCCCGCAGCGCGCCGAGCGCCTCGTCTCTGGCCGCGAGCCGGTCGGCGTCCGTCGCGCAGGCCTCCGCGGCGTCGGCGATCGCGCGCCGGATCCCGGCAAGAGCGGTCTCGAGCCCCGCGATCGACTCCGGAGCCGGGTCGATCTTCCGGCCGGCGTCGAGGAGCGCGCGGCGGAGCGGCTCGAGATCCGCGGTCAGCTCGCGCAGCGAGGACTCGATGCGCGCGCGAAGAAGGGCGCACGCCCGGGCGATCGGGTCCTCCTTCGAGGGGGACGCGCAGGAGGCGGGCATCTCCGGGGGCATCGCCTCGCGCCGCCGCGCCATCTCGGCCTCGACGGCCTCGAGGAAGGAGCGCGGGGCCTCCCCCGGCATCCACAGACCGGCCGCCGCCTCGAGCGACTCGAGGGCGAGCCAGAGAGGCACCCCGGACTGCCACCACCTGTCGACGACGTGGAACTCCATGGACGTGAGCTCGGCGGCCCCGCCGCGCGCGGCGGCGATCCGATCCGCGGCCCTCTCGAAGTACTCCGCCTCCGGAGCCTTCGCATCGCGCGGTTCTCCCGGATCCCGTCGCGGCGTGAGCTCGGCGCGCATCCCGGCGAGGCATCTTCGGATCAGGGCAAGGCACTCACGGAATTCCTCGAGCGTGCCGCCGATCGGGTCGTCGATCTCGCTCCCGCGCGCAGGGTCCCCTTCCGGCAGGAACTCCGTGAGGAGGCGCACGCCGCCGTGGGATGGGGCGAGGCGCCGCGCCTCGTCGAGGTGCTGACTCTCCATCACCGCAACGAGATCGGCGAGGCGCATCTCCTCCCCGGAGAGGCCCCGGGATCGATGCGCGGAGAGATCGCAGCCGGACTCCCCTGCGACGCGCGCCGCGAAAACGTCCGCCGGGCTCCCCTCGATGCCGAGCGTTCCCGCCGAGGCGATATCGACGCCGTCGACTCCCGCCGCGCGGAGCTCGGCCCGCAGGGCGGCCTCCGCCATCGCGCTCCGGCAGATGTTCCCGCTGCAGACGAAGAGGATCTTCACGGACGGTTCTTCTGGTGGATCAGCCGCAGCCCCTCGAGCGTGAGGCCCGGGACGATCGCCTCGATGCCGTCGAGATCCGGCGCGAGCGTGGCGCCGAGCCCCCCTGTGACGAGGACCTTCACGTTCCCACCCATCTCGCGCTTCATGCGATCGAGCATCCCGTTGACGAGCGAGGCGTAGCCGAAGTAGAGGCCGGACTGGATGCTGTGGACGGTGCTGCGGCCGACGACGGCGGGCGGGCGGCGGAGCTCGACCCTCGGGAGCCTCGCCGCGCGCGCGAAGAGGGAGTCCGCGCCGATCTGGATGCCGGGGGCGATGGCCCCGCCGACGTACTCGCCGCGCGCCGAGATGACGTCGAACGTCGTCGCGGTGCCGAAATCGACGACGATCAGAGCGCCCGGGATCCGGTGGTACGCGGCCACGGCGTTCACGATGCGATCGGCGCCGACGTCCTGGGGCGGCTCGTAGAGGATCGGCATCCCGGTCTTCACCCCGGGGCCGACGACGAGCGGCGTCACGTTGAAGTACCTCTCGATCGCCTCGATCACGTTCGCGGTGAGCGGCGGCACGACGCTGCAGAGCGCGGCGAAGGTGACGGCGTCCGGATCGATCCCGCGATGCTGAGAGAGCTGCCGGATCCCGATCCCCCATTCGTCGGGGGTGCGCGACGGAAGGCTGGCGATCCGGAAGTCGGCGAGGAGGGCCTCCCCCTCGAAGAGGCCGAAGACCGTGTGGGTGTTCCCGACGTCAGCGGCGAGGAGCATCGTCCGACTCGCCGACGGAGACGTCTCCGACGTGGATCTCGCGGACCCCGGAGGAGGTCACGACGCGCAGCGCGCCGCTCGCGGCCACTCCGGCCGTCTCGCCGGAAAAAGGCTCCCCTTCACCGGCGACCGTCACGGATCGGCCGCGCGACATCGGGGAGAGGGCCGAGAAGGCCTCGATCAGCTTCGCGTCCCCCGCGGCGCCCCCCTCCTTCAGAGCCCGGTAGGCCTCCTCGAGCTTCAGGAGGACCGCGGTGAGGATCGCGGTCCGGTCCGAGACGACGCCCGTCTGCATGCGGATGGATCCGGCGCGCGGGAGGAGCTCCGCGGGGAAATCGGCCTCGAGGTGGTTGACGTTCAACCCGAGGCCCAGCACGACGTCGGCGGGGGCGCCGGGCCTCAGCCGCGCGTCGGCGAGGATGCCGCCGATCTTGCGGCCGCCGAGCATGATGTCGTTGGGCCACTTGATCGAGGCGTCCCATCCGCCGTCGCGGAGCGCCCGCGCCGTGGCGACCGCCGCCATCAGCGTCATGAGGGGGATCTTCTCGGGCGGGAGCGCGGGCTTGAGGATGACGGAGACGTGGAGCCCGAGCCCGGGGGCCGAATGCCACGAGCGCCCGGCCCGCCCCTTCCCGGCCGTCTGCTCCTCGGAGAGGACGACGGTCCCCTCGGGCCAGCCGTCCTCCGCGAGCTCGCGAGCGTGCTCGTTCGTCGAGGTGAGCGTCAGGAAGTAGAGGAAGCGGGATCCCATCAGGCGATCGCCGAGCGCCTTGCGCAGGACCGCCTTGTCGATGCGCGAGTCCTTCTCCTCGCCGCTCACGTCGTCATCCTCGAGATCCTCATCGTCAGGTCGGCCGCGGAGGCCGAATGGGTGAGCGCCCCTATCGAGATCCTGTCCACTCCGAGCTCCGCGATCGCAGCGACGTTCGCAAGCGTGACGCCCCCCGAGACTTCGAGGAACGCCCGGCCCCGCGCCCGGGCCACCGCCTCCTCGAGCGCCGGCGCCTCGAAGTTGTCGAGGAGCAGGGCGTCGGCCCCGGCCGCGAGAGCCTGGTCCACCTCCTCGAGGCTCCGGACCTCGATCTCGATCGGGCGCGCCCCGGCCGTCCCCCTCCGCGCCGCCGCGATCGCCGCGGCGACCCCCGCCGCGAGATCGACGTGATTGTCCTTTATGAGGATGGCATCCCACAAGCCCGAGCGGTGGTTCGTCCCTCCGCCCGCGGCGACCGCGTGCTTCTCGAGGAGCCGGAACCCCGGCGTCGTCTTCCGGGTGTCCGCGATCGCGGCGCGCCCTGCGGCGCGCTCGACGAAGGCGGCCGTCAGCGTCGCGATGCCGCTGAGGCGGCCGAGGAAGTTGAGCGCCGCCCGCTCGCCCGTGAGGATGGCGCGCGCCGGCCCCTCGACGGACAGGATGAGCCCTCGGGCGGTCACGCGGGTTCCATCCGGCGCGTGGCGGGTGATCCGGCACGTCGCGTCGAGCGCGCGGAAGACCATCGCGGCCGCCTCGACCCCCGCCACGACCGCGCCCCCCCGGAACCGGATCTCCCCGAGCGCGCGGAGGCCTTCGGGGACGATCGACTCCGTCGTGACGTCGCCGGGGCCGACGTCCTCGAGCAGCGCCTCCGCGACGTGGCGCGCGAGAAGATGTCGGGGGACCGGCTCCATCGCGTCAGGCGCCTTCGCCCGCGAGGTTCTGCCGGATGCGCTCGATCTTCTCCGTGATCTCGCGGTGGACCCGCCGCGCCTTCTCGACCACCTCGGGGCGCGCCCTCTCGACGAACTGGGCGTTCCCGAGCTTCGCGGCCCAGGGCGCGGCCTCGCCGGTGAGAAGCTGGAGCTCTCGCTCGAGGCGGGCGCGGTCCGCTCCCTTCGAGGCCGGTGTCTCCGCGTGCACGTGGATCTCCGCGTCCCCCACGATCGCCGACGGCGTGCCGCCGGCCGGTCTCTCCGCGACGACGTCGAGCGAGGAGAGGCGCGCGAGCGTCATGAGATACGCGCGCGTCGGCTCGACGAGATCTTCCCGGGTCGCAGAGGGGGCCACGATGACGCAGGCGACGCGCGCCGAGGGCTTCACGGCGGCGGCGGCCCGGGCGTTCCGGATCGCCGTGGCCGTCTCGATGAGGAAGGCGACGCACCGCTCCGCCTCGGCGTCGCGCCGCCCCGGGACCGCCAGCGGGTACGCGCTCGTCGCGAGGCACTCCCCCTCGTGCGGGATCTGCTCCCAGAGCTCCTCCGTGACGAAGGGGATGATCGGGTGCAGGAGCTTCAGGAGGGCGTCGAGGACGTGCGCGAGGACCGCCCGCGCCGCCTCGGGCCTCTCCGACGAGAGGGCCGCCTTGGACATCTCGAGGTACCAGTCGCAGAACTCGTGCCACGCGAACCGGTACAGCGACGAGGCGGCCTCGTCGAAGCGGAACTGGGCGAGGGCGCGGTTCGCGCTCTCCGTCGCGCGGTCGAGCGCGCTGAGGATCCATCGATCGGCGAGGCTGAGCTCTCCGTCCTGCGGGAGCGGCGGCGGCGCTCCCCCTTCCGGGATGTGGATCTTCGCGAAGCGGACCGCGTTCCAGATCTTGTTGCAGAACGCGCGGTAGCCGAGGAGCCTCTCGTTCGCGAGGGGGATGTCGGCCCCCGGAACGGAAAGCGCGGTGAAGGTGAAGCGCACCGGATCGGCCCCGTGCTCGGCGATAAGGTCGAGGAAGTCGACGCTGTTCCCCTTCGTCTTGCTCATCTTCCGCCCCTGCGCGTCGCGCACGAGCCCGTTGAAGAAGACCTGCCGGAAGGGGACCTCCCCCATGAACTTGAGCCCCATCATGATCATCTTCGCGACCCAGAAGAAGATGATGTCGTAGCCGGTGATGAGGACCGACGTCGGGTAGTACCGCGCGAGGTCGGCGGTCGCGTCGGGCCATCCGAGCGTCGAGAAGGGCCAGAGGGCCGAGGAGAACCAGGTGTCGAGGATGTCGGGGTCCTGCGTCAGCCCCGTCCCGCCGCACCCCCCGCAGGTCGTCGGGTCCTCCCGGGCCACGGTGATGTGCGGGCAGCGCTCGCAGTACCACGCCGGGATGCGGTGTCCCCACCAGAGCTGCCGGCTGATGCACCAGTCGTGGATGTTCGACATCCACTCGCGGTACGTCTTCGTCCAGAGGGCCGGGACGATCTCGATGCGCCCCTCCTCCACGGCGGCGATGGCCGGCGCGGCGAGGGGGGCCACCTTCACGAACCACTGGAGCGAGATCGACGGCTCGACGATCGTGTCGCATCGATCGCAGTAACCGATCTGGCTGACGTGATCGCGCGCGCCGACGAGCAGGCCGTCGTCGCGGAGGCGCGCGAGGAGGCGCTTGCGGCACTCGAACCGGTCGAGGCCCCTGTACTCTCCGGCCGCATCGGTCATCCGCGCGCTCTCGTCCATCACGCGGATCGGCTGGAGAGAGTGGCGGCGCCCCACCTCGAAGTCCGCCGGGTCGTGCGCGGGGGTGATCTTCACGGCGCCGGTGCCGAAGGCGGGATCGACCATGGCGTCGGCTAGGATCGGGATGCGGCGGGAGATCACGGGGAGGATGGCCGTCCTCCCGACGTGGGAGGCGTAGCGGGGGTCGTCGGAGTTCACGGCGACCGCGACGTCACCGAGAATCGTCTCGGGCCGGGTCGTCGCGACCTGGATCTCGCCGCCCCCTTCGAGGGGATAGCGCACCGTCCACAGCGTGCTCGCGGTCTCCCGGTGCACGACCTCGAGATCCGACACGGCGGTCCGGCATCGCGGGCACCAGTTGATCATGTAGTTCTCGCGGTAGATCAGCCCCTCCTCGTAGAGCCTCACGAAGACCTCGCGGACCGCGCGCGAGAGCCCCGGGTCCATCGTGAAGCGCTCGCGGCTCCAGTCGCACGACGTGCCGAGAGCCCGGAGCTGATCGCGAATCGCGCCGCCGTACTCGCGGTTCCACGCCCACGCCCGCTCGAGGAACTTCTCGCGGCCCAGGTCCTGGCGCGTGATCCCCTCTTTCTCGAGGGCCCGCTCGATCATGACGTGCGTGCCGATGCTCGCGTGATCGGTGCCGGGGAGGTACAGCGCGTCGTGGCCGCGCATGCGGTGCCAGCGCGTCAGGACGTCGATGAGGGTGTTGTTGAGCCCGTGGCCGTAGTGGAGCCGGCCGGTGATGTTCGGCGGCGGGATGACGACGCAGAACGACTCGGCGCCGGGGCGAGGTCGCGCCGTGAAGACCTCGGCTTCCGCCCAGAAGCGGGTCCACTTCGACTCGAACGTTCGGGGCTCGAAGGACTTTTCCATCGGGGCGACGGCCCGGATCAGTGAATCTGCGGCGCGGGGGCGCCGGACTCGGCCTCGCTCTCGAGCTGACGGATCCGCTCCTTTACGAGGCGCTCGGCGATCTCGGGCAGGATCTCCCATGCGACCTCGCGCAGGATCCGCTCGGCGGCCTCGCGGACCGCGTCGCGCGCGGCCGCGTCGTCCACCCCGCGTGCGGCAGGCGGCGGCGCGGGGGTCGACTCCACGGCGCGCGGAAGGGCCGGCGTCTTTCCGGGAGCGCGCGGCTCGGACTTCGAGGAGGCCGGAGGGGGGCCGGCGACGGCGCGGAAGGGCTGGGTCGGATCGGTCTCCGCCTCGTCGGCGCCCAGATCGAAGGGGCCAAGGGACGTCGTCGCTCCGGCCGCCGGGGTCTCGACGACGCGTTCGCCCGCTCCCCCGGCCGCGAGATGCGGGAAGAAGGTGCGGCTGTCGATGCGGACGGTGGCCGGCGAGGCCATCCCCGGGCTTTCCGGAGGGGGAGGCGGAGCCGGGCGCGATCCCGTGTCGGTTCCCCGCGCCGCGGCGAAGATCTGGCCCGCGTTCACAATCTCCGAGCTCTCGGGAGGGGCCGATGGAGCGATGGGCCGCGGCTCGGGCTCTCCCGCCGCGCGCGGGCGCGGGTGGGCCGAAAGGAGGTCCTCCACCTGCGCGACGAGCGCCCTCGACTCGAACGGCTTCGTGATGTGCCCGTCGGCGCCCGAGGCCTCGGCGCGCCGCGGATCGAAGGGCTCGAAGGTTCCGGTGAGCAGGAGGACCGGTATCCACGCGAGACGCGGATCCTGCTTCACGTGCGAGCAGACGTCGTAGCCGTTGCGCTGCGGCATCATCACGTCGACGAGGGCGATGTCGGGAACGATCTCGTCGATCTTCCGGATCGCCAGGGCGCCGTTGCCCACGCAGTGGACCTCGTAGTCGCCCTCCGAGAAGGTGAGCTCCACGACTTTCTGGATGGTGATGCTGTCATCCGCCAGCAGGATCTTCTTGGCCATCGACTCTCGATCCTCCTTGAGGTTCCGGAGGCGCCGGGACTCCCGCCGCCGCCAGAGCCGTGTTGACCTTGAGCAGTCCGAAGTCGCGTCCCCGCGCCCGGAGCGCGCCCCACAGGATAGCCTCTCTCACCTCGGAAGGCGCAGCCGCCGCGCCGGACTCCGCGTCGCCCGGGGCCGAGGTCAGCGTCTCGACCTGCCGCACGAGGAGCCCCGCCTCGATCTCGCCCGCCGCGAGGACGAGCACCTGGTCCCCGCCGGTCCCCGGCACGGCGTTCCAGAGGCTCGGGACCGTCGCGAGGTCCACGATCGGAACGAGCCGGCCGCGGCGGAGCAGCACGCCGGGGAAGCAGGCGCGGGCGAAGGGGACGGGGATGATGTCGGCCGCCTCGGCGACGGCGAGGACGCGCGTCGCCTCGACGGCGAGGAGGCTCCCCCCGATCGTGAAACCGATGTGCGGCGAGCGGCTCATCGCGATGTCGCTCTCAGGAGGCTCTCCGCCCCCGCCAGGAGGAAGAGCGCCATCCCCTCGTGCGCGACCACCCCGAGGTACGGGTTCGCCCCCTGGAAGAGAAACCCGGGAAGCGGGAGCACCCCCTCCCGCTTCAGATGGATCACCTCGCGGGCGCGCGACGCCGTCAGGGCGACGGGCGGCGCCGCCCCTTCGCTCCTCAGATGGATCAGGCACCCCCTCGGTCCGGGCGCCCCCGCGCGGCCGAGGATCCCGACGACGTCGACCACGCTCGTCCCGGGGGGAGGCGGCCCGACGGCGGCGGCGACCGCGGCGACCTCGTGAACGCCGACCGCGAAGAGGCTCCCGCCGGCTTCGAAGGTGAGGACCCTGAGGGCGTCCGCCGCCTCTTCGCTCCCGCTCACGCGCCGACGGCGCCGCGGCGGCCCCGGACGTGGCCCCGGACGTAATCGACGATGTCCCGCGTCGAGGCGCCCGGGGTGAAGACCTCGAGCACCCCCGTCGCCTTGAGGGTCCGGATGTCCTCGTCGGGGATGATCCCCCCGGCGAGCAGGGGAATGTCCGCCGCCCCTCGATCCTTGAGGAGCCTCAGGACCTTCGGGAGCAGCGTGTTGTGGGCGCCCGAGAGGATGCTCAGGCAGATCGCGTCCACGTCCTCCTGGATCGCCGTGTTCACGACCATCTCCGGCGTCTGGTGAAGGCCGGTGTAGATCACCTCGCATCCGGCGTCGCGCAGGGCGCGGGCGACGATCTTCGCCCCGCGGTCGTGCCCGTCGAGGCCGACCTTGCCGACGAGCAGCCTCAGAATCTTCTCAGCCATCGCGCCTGTCCCCCCTGTCAAAGGACGCTCTGCTCGCGGTACTCGCCGAACACCGGCTTCAGCGCCCCGCAGATCTCGCCGACCGACGCGTAGGCCCGGACCGCCTCGACGATCCCGGGCATGAGGTTTCCCTTCCCCGCCGCGGTCGCCGCGAGAGAGGCGAGCGCCCGCGAGTGCCGGGCGGCGTCCCGCGCGCTCCGGATCTTCGCGAGGCGCGCGAGCTGATCGCGCTCGACGGCGGGATCGATCCTCAGCATGTCGGGTCGGCGCGTCTCCTCCTGCACGAAACGGTTGACGCCGACGATCGTCTTCTCGCTCCGGTCGATCTGGAGCTGGTAGGTGTACGCGGCGTCGGCGATCTCCTTCTGCGGGAACCCCCTCTCGATCGCGGAGACGATCCCTCCCATCTCGTCGATGCGCCGGATGTAGTCGGAAGCCCCCGCCTCCATCTGCGAGGTGAGGCGCTCGACGAAGTACGAGCCCCCGAGAGGGTCGATCGTGTTCGCGACGCCGCTCTCCTCGGCGAGGATCTGCTGCGTGCGCAGGGCGATGGTGACCGCCTCCTCCGTCGGGAGGGCGAGCGTCTCGTCGAGCGAGTTCGTGTGCAGGCTCTGCGTGCCGCCGAGGACCGCCGCGAGCGCCTGCACCGTCACGCGCACGATGTTGTTGTAGGCCTGCTGGGCCGTCAGCGAGCAGCCGGCCGTCTGCACGTGCGTGCGGAGCATCCAGGAGCGGGGGCTCCGCGCGTGGAACCGATCCCGCATCAGCTTCGCCCAGAGGCGCCGCGCCGCGCGGAGCTTGCAGATCTCCTCGAAGAAATCGTTGTGCGAGTTGAAGAAGAACGAGAGCCGCGGGGCGATCTGATCGACGTCGAGGCCGGCCTCGATCGCGGCCTCCACGTAGCCGACGCCGTCGGCGAGCGTGAAGGCGAGCTCCTGGATCGCCGTCGAGCCCGCCTCGCGGATGTGGTAGCCGCTGATGCTGATGGTGTTCCAGCGGGGGACCTGCTCCGCCGCGAACGCCATGATGTCGGTGATGATCCTGATCGAGGGGCGCGGCGGGTAGATCCACTCCTTCTGCGCGATGTACTCCTTGAGGATGTCGTTCTGGATCGTCCCGTCGAGCCGGCTCCACGCGGCCCCCTGCTTCTCCGCGACCACGAGGTACATGGCCCAGAGGATCGACGCCGGGGAGTTGATCGTCATCGAGGTCGAGACCTTCTCGAGGGGAATCCCCTCGAAGAGCGCCTCCATGTCCGCGAGGGTGTCGATGGCCACCCCCTCGCGCCCGACCTCCCCCTCCGCCATCGGGTCGTCGCTGTCCCGCCCCATCAGCGTGGGGAGGTCGAAGGCGACCGACAGGCCCGTCTGCCCCTGCGACAGGAGGTAGTGATACCGCCGGTTCGTGTCGGAGGCGGAGCCGAACCCCGAGAACTGGCGCATCGTCCAGAGCTTGCCCCGGTACATCGTGGGGTGGATGCCGCGCGTGTAGGGGAACTCGCCGGGCATGCCGAGATCGCGCGCGGGATCCCACGCGCCGCCGAGATCCTCGGGGGCGTAGAGGCGATCGATGGCGAGATCGGAGACGGTTGTGAAGCGCGCGTCGCGCTCCGGCTTCCTCGCGATCGCAGGGTCGAGCGTCTCGTCGGTCCAGCGCTGCTTGTCCCCGGCCTTCGTCTTCGCCATCGTCCCCCGCCCTTCCGTCTTCGGCGCGCCGGTCAGGCGGCCCCCACGAGCTGCCTCGCGATCACGAGTCGCTGGATCTCGGACGTCCCTTCGTAGAGCGTCGTCACCCGCACGTCGCGCGCGAGCCTCTCGACCGGATACTCCTTCGAGTAACCATAGCCGCCGAAGATCTGGAGCGCCTCGTAGCAGACCCTGTTCCCCATCTCGGTGGCGTACAGCTTCGCCTCGGAGGCCTCGCGGGTGAAGTTCTTCGCCCCCGATTCGGCGAGCCACGCGGCGCGCTGCGTCAACAGCCGCGCCGCGTCGATCTGGAGCGCCATGTCGGCGAGCTTGTTCTGGATCGCCTGGAGCTTCGCGAGCGGGCCGCCGAACGCCTCGCGCGTGCGCGCGTGCGACAACGCCGCCTCGAACGCCGCGCGCGCGATGCCGATCGCCTGCGCGGCGATCCCGATGCGACCCGAGTCGAGCGTGGCGAGGGCGATGCGAAGGCCCATCCCCTCCTCGCCGAGGACGTTCTCCGCGGGAACCTCGCAGTCGGTGAGCGCGATCTCCCCGGTGAGGGAGGCGCGCAGCCCCATCTTGTCCTCGTCCTTCCCGAAGGCGAAGCCGGGAAACGCCGGCTCCACGAGGAAGGCCGTGACGCCTCGCGCGCCGCGCGCGGGATCGGTGGACGCCATCAGGACGTAGACGCCTCCTTCGTGGACGTTGGTGATCCACGACTTCGCGCCGTTCAGGATGTAGCGATCCCCGCGGCGGACGGCGCGCGTGCGGATCGACGCCGCGTCCGAGCCGGCGGAGGGCTCCGTCAGGGCGAACCCGCCGAGGTAGTCCCCGCGCGCCATCGGCGGGAGGTACCGCTTCTTCTGGGCGGCGGTGCCGAATCTCGTGATCGGCCCCGCGGACGCCGTGTTGTGGACGCTGACGGTGACGGCGGTCGAGGCGCAGGCCGCGGCGATCTCCTCGAGGACGATCGAGGAGGAGATCGCCCCGAAGCCTGCCCCGCCGTACTCCTCGGGGATGACCATCCCGAGGATGCCGATCCCGGCGAGCTTCTTGAGGATTTCGCGCGGGAAGCGGCTCTCGCGCTCGAGGGTCGCGGCGACGGGGGCGATCTCCGTCGCCGCGAAGTCGCGAACCGTCTTCTGGAGGATTCGCAGATCTTCGGAGAGATCGAAGTCCACGCGGCTAGCCTTTGAGGATGTGCGAGGCGATGACCATCCGCTGGATCTCGGAGGTCCCTTCGTAGATCTCCGTGATGCGGGCGTCGCGGAAGTAGCGCTCCACGGGGTACTCGGCGATGTAGCCGTAGCCGCCGAAGATCTGCACCGCCTTGTAGGCAACGCGGTTCGCCGCCTCCGAGGCGAAGAGCTTCGCCATCGAGGCCTCGAGCGTGTAGCGCTCCTTCGTCTCCTTCGCGTGCGCGGCGCGGTACGCGAGGAGGCGGGCGGCGTCGACGTCGGTGGCCATGTCGGCGAGCATCCACTGGATCGACTGGTGCTCGGCGATCGGCTTGCCGAACTGGACGCGCTGCTTCGCGTACGTGACGGCCTTGTCGAGCGCCCCCTGGGCGATGCCGAGCGCCTGCGCCGCGATGCCGATGCGCCCGCCGTCGAGCGTGTGGAGCGCGATCTTGAAACCCTGGTCGCGCGTGCCGAGGAGGTTCTTCGCGGGGACCTCGCACTCCTGGAGGACCACCTCGACCGAGCCGGAGGAGGTGATCCCCATCTTCGTCTCGGGCTTCCCGAGCGAGTAGCCCGGGGAGCTCCTCTCGACGATGAACGCCGAGATCCCCTTCGAGGAGGGGGCCGCCGGGTCGGTCTTCGCGTAGACGATGCAGGCGTCCGCGGCGATGCCGTTCGTGACGAAGACCTTCGCGCCGTTGAGGATCCAGGTGTCGCCCTTGAGCGTCGCGCTCGTCCGCAGGCTTCCCGCGTCCGAGCCGGCGTTGGCCTCGGTCAGGCAGTACGCGCCGATCTTCTCGCCGCGGGCGAAGGGCGTCAGGTACTCTTTCTTCTGCGCTTCAGTTCCGAAGGTGTTGATCGGGTGCGAGTAGAGGGAGTTGTTGACCGAGAGCACGACGCCCAGGGAGGCGTCGACGCGGGAGATCTCCTCGATCCCGATGACGTACGCGAGGGCGTCCATCCCGGCGCCCCCGTGCGCCTCGTCGACCATCATCCCCATCAGGCCGAGCTCGGCGCACTTCTTCACGTTCTCGTACGGGAACTCCCGCGTGCGATCGTGATGGGCTGCGCGGGGCTCGATCTCCTCCTCGGCGAACCGGCGGAGGTTCTCGCGGAGCATCCTGTGATCGTCGTCGAGCTCGAGTCTCATGAGGGCGCTTCCCGGAAGGGCCGGAGCGGCAGCCGGCCTTCAGCCTTCCCGCGTAAGCGTTGGCCGGACAGCGGGATAGGCGCCGGAGGTTAACGTGGCGCCCTCCGCGAAGTCAAGCGGGACGGGGCTTTGGGGGCGGTCGGCCCCCCGGCTCACCTCTCGGGCTCGATGAGGCCGAAGCTGCCGTCCTTCCTGCGGTAGACGACGTTCACTTCCTGCGACCGCTCGTTGCGGAAGACGACGAATTCGAGCCCGGCCTCGCGCACCTGGAGGGCCGCCTCCTCCACCGACATCGGCTTCCTCGAGAAGGTCTCGCTCCGGACGATACGGGGCGGACCCCCGTCCGCATCCGCCGCCGAGGCGCGTGCCCCCTTCGCCCGTCGCCGGGCCGGCTTCTCCGCGGCGGCCGGCGGCTCCGGCGGCGCGACGGGGCCGGTGGACCTTCGGCGCCTCGCGACGTGCATCTCCTTCTTCTTGCGCGCCTGCTTCTCGAGCCGTTCGATGCAGGTGCCGATCGACGCGTACATGTCGGCCGACGATCCGCGCGCGCTGAGGGTGAGGTGGCGCCCGTGCACCACCAGCTCGGCCGTGTGCCGGTGCTTCTCGACGACGAGGATGGCGTGGACCTCCATCACCTCGTCGACCCATCGATCGAGCTTCGAGATCTTCTCGCGGGTGAACGACTTGAGCGCGGGAGTGATTTCGATGTGCCGTCCGGTGATTACGAGTTTCATTCAGGACTCCGCGGCGCCTGTCAGGCGAAGGGGTGCTTGCGATCGTTGGAAGAAGGAATTCTCAGCTCTCCACGGTACTTGGCGACGGTGCGGCGGGCGATGCGGATTCCGTGCTCGTCGGCGAGGCGCTGCACGATGGTGGCGTCGCTCAGCGGGTGCTGCCCGTCCTCGGCGGCGACGAGGTCGCGAATCTTCTCCTTGACCTTCAGCGATGAGATCTCCTCCCCGGTCGAGCCGGGGACCGCCGCGTGGAAGAAGTAGCGCATCTCGAAGAGGCCGCGAGGCGTGTGCATGTACTTGTTGTTGACGACGCGGCTGACGGTCGATTCGTGCATGCCGATGTCGTCCGCCACGTCCTTGAGGATGAGCGGGCGCATGTGGTCCATTCCGTAGTCGAGAAAATCCTTCTCGTACTTGATGATGCTCGTCGCGACCTTGAAGATCGTCCTCTGGCGCTCGTCGAGGCTCTTGATGAACCGGTGGGCGGCCCGGACCTTCTCCTTCACGTAGTTCCGGGCGTCCCGATCCGTCGCGGGGTCGTGCTTCTCGAGCATCTTCCGGTAGACGCCGCTGATCCGCAGCCGCGGCATCCCGTCCTCGTTGAGCAGGACCTTGTACTCCCCGCGCTCCATCTTGACGATGAAGACGTCGGGTGTCACGTACTGCGAGCGCTGCGCGTTGTAGCGGAGCCCCGGGGAGGGGTCGAGCCTGCGGATCACCTCCATGGCCGCCTGCAGCTCGGGGCCC
Source organism: Acidobacteriota bacterium (assembly GCA_016195325.1). Classification (NCBI taxonomy): domain Bacteria; kingdom Pseudomonadati; phylum Acidobacteriota; species Acidobacteriota bacterium. The sequence goes on along the minus strand of JACPZX010000114.1, from coordinate 113,690 downwards.
GAGCAGCCGAGGCGATGCTGCAGCTCCTGGTACTTGTGCGCCTGCAGCAGCTCGAGGCGATCCCTCACGATCTCCTCGATGAGGTGCTCGAGGACGGCGTTGTGCACGTCGAGGCGGTGGATCTGGATGAGGAGGCACTCGCGCAGATCGCGGGCCGCCACGCCGGGGGGATCGAGCGCCTGGACGATCTTCAGCGCCGCGTCGACCTCCTCCGGGGAGTACGGCCCCATCGTCTGGATCTCGTCGAACGTCGCGCCGAGATAGCCGTCGTCATTCAGGTTGCCGACGATGGCGTCGGCGATCTCGCGGAGGCGATCGTCCATCGGCGTCGCCTCGATCTGCCACGAGAGATGATCGGCGAGCGTCTGCTGCTTGGTGAGCGTCGCCTCGAACGACGGGAGCTCGATGTCCTCGGTCTGGACGCGCGGCTCGTAGGAGCGCTCGACGTAGTCCTCGTAGAAGGCCTCGAGGTAGTCGTCGTCGAACTTGTCCTCTCCCTCGGGGGTGGGCGCCTCGACCTCGGTGGACGGCGCGGCGTCCTGCCGCGCGATCTCCTGCTCCGGCGCCTCGTGCTCCTCGCGCTCGCTGACCGTGCGCTCGCTCCCCTCCTCGAGGACCGGGTTCTCGACGAGCTCGTGGGTGATCTCCTCGAGGAGCTCGAGCTTGCTCAGCTGCAGGAGCTTGATCGCCTGCTGGAGGGACGGCGTCATGATGAGCTTCTGGCTCATCCTGAGGTTCAGCTTCTGTTCAAGCCCCATCGATCATCCCTGTCCTGCGAGGTCTCGCCATCAGCTCAGGCTGAACTGCTCCCCGAGGTACACCTGCCGCACGCGCGGGTCCGCGGCCAGGGCCCCGGGCGGGCCGGATTGGAGAATGGCCCCGTCGGCGATAATGTACGCCCTGTCCGTTATTTGTAAAGTTTCGCGAACATTGTGATCGGTGATCAGGATGCCCAGGCCGCGCTCCTTCAGGTGCGCGACGACGCGCTGGAGATCCGCGCGCGCGATCGGGTCGATCCCCGCGAACGGCTCGTCGAGGAGGATGAACGACGGGCTCGTCGTCAACGCCCGGGCGATCTCGACGCGGCGCCTCTCCCCACCCGAGAGCGTCGTCGCCTTCTGTTTCGCGAGGTGCGACACGCCGAACTCGTCGAGCAGCGCGCCGGCCCGCCGGCGCATCTCCTCCCCGCCGATCCCCACCGTCTCGAGGACGGCGAGGAGATTGTCCTCGACGGACATCCTCCGGAAGATCGACGCCTCCTGGGGCAGGTAGCCCAGGCCGCGCCGGGCCCTCTGGTGCATCGGCAGCGAGGTGATGTCCTCGCCGTCGAGGAGCACTTTTCCCCGGTCGGGGCGGACCAGGCCGAGGATGCAGCCGAAGGAGGTGGTCTTGCCGGCGCCGTTGGGGCCGAGCAGCCCGACGATCTCCCCCCCGTCGATGCGCACGCTGACGTCCCGGACGACCTGACGCCCGCGGAAGGTCTTGTAAAGGCCTTCAGTGAGGAGGCTGCGGGCCAACTTTCTTCCCTTCTGAGCCGCGCGGCTTGAGTGTGACCCAGGTGCGCCCGCCCGTCTCGGATTCGACGAGAATCCTATCAGCGGCCCCCTCGTAAGTCAACACGACGCCTCTTACAAATTGTTGATTTGAAGGATCTTGTATCGATACGAGGCGCCCGCGCCCCGACAGAACGTATCGCTTCTCCTTGAGCGAAACCACCAGATGATCGCCGTCGCCGACGCGCGCGCCGTCCTGGAATCGAACCTTTCCCGTGGCGTCGAGCTCGGTGATCCCCTCCCCCTCCCCGATCTTCGCGACGAGGGAGTCCGCGTCGATGCGCGAACCGGCGGTCGTCGCGTGGACGTTTCCCGTGAAGCGGGCTTCGGCGGCCTGACGGCTGTACATCAGATCGCCGGCCGATACCGTCGCGATCTGCGGGGCGCCTCCCCCCTCGCTCTTCGAGGGAGCCCGGGCCACGACGCCGCCGTGCGCTTCCACCGTCCCCGCCTCGTCCGCCACGTCGATGGACGGCGCCTCGAGGCTCGACGCCCCCTGCCAGATGCGGACCTTGTCGCGGTAGCGCGCGATCCGCCCGTCGCGGATCGCGACGAGAGATCCGCTCATCGCGTGCACCGGCCCGTCGCCGGACAGGAGCCCCGACGTCGACCGAGCGCCGCCTTCGTTCGGCTGCGAGAGGGTCTTCACGGTCCCCTTCGCCGAAAGCGTCCCCTCCTCGCGGCGGATCTCGATGTGCTCGGCCGTGACCGTCCCGCCGTCGCCCTCGACCCTGGCCTGCGAGCCGGGCTCCGTCGCGTCGAGCACCCACAGATTCCCCCGACCGTCGAAGGTGATCCTCGGGGCTGAGAGGGTCCGGGCGGCCTGCGCCGCCTGCGCGTCGCCCTCGGCGTCCCCGGAGATCAGCGATCCGTCGTCGGGGTTGAGCTTCGCGTGGATCGCGCGACCCTTCAGCGTCGTCGGGGTCTGCTCCCTGTCCCTGGGCGACGGGGGGACGACGAGGAGGGCGTTCTCCTCCGCCGTCACCGACTCGAGCGCCCCGTGGGCGAACCCGAGCGTGATGCGTGAGGCGTCGAGGCTGCGGGCCGCCCCCGCGTCGTCGGTGACGGCGAGCTTCACCCCGCCGGTGGCGACGGCGTCGTGAATGTCGCCCATCTCGTCCATTCCCGCGGCGAGCGCCTCGCCGGTGAGCTCGCGCCTCCCCGGCCCGAGGATCTGCGCCCCCCGCGCCCCGCCGCCGCTTGTCAGCCGGAACCCGCCCGTCGCCTCCACGCGGCGCACCTTCGAGCTGTTCGGATCGAGCGCGACGTCGAGGGCGGCTCCGGTGAGGTTCTCGCCCGCGGCCGTCTCGAGAACGTAGGAGACGAACGAGTCGTGCGATGTCTCGCGATCGATCACGGCCCGCGTCGCGTGAATGGAGCGGATCCCCGGGGCGTTCGGATCCCCGTTCACGACCACGTCGCCGAGGAGCTCGAGCCTGCGCTGGGAGACGAGGTACCTCAGGCCTTTCGCGGACCCCTCCATCCCCTGGCGCGCGAAGCTGACGTCGGCCTCGGAGCTGACCTCCTGGAGCGTCTCGCGGTACTTCATCTCGCGGACGCCGAGACGGAACCCGCTGTCTCCCCGCAGCTCGACGCCGTTCTCGAAGCTCCACCCGCCGCTCTCCCCTTCCGTCGAGAGCGCGAGCGGGGCGGAAAGCTCCGTCCGCTCCTTGCCCGGGCCGAAGAGCGTCACCTTGACGTCGTGAAGCTCCTTGTTCCCCTCACGGTAGGTGAAGGCCTCGGCGGCCTGCACCCGGAACGACGGCAGGCCGCGCCGGGTCTTCGTGCTGTCGAGGTTCCGCGCGCGCTGCGCGACGTTTTCGGCCGTCTCGAGCGCCGCGAGGGGCCTCGCGAGGGCCCTCGGTCGCCCGAGGAGCGACACGCCCACGGCGGTCGAGAGGATGGCGAGCGCGCCCAGGAAGACGTGCCTCAGCTTCAGGTTTGCTGTTCGAATGTCAACGACCCTTGAAGGCCGGCGTCCGCCTGGGCTTCTCGAGAAAGGCCCGCGTCCCTTCCTTCATGTCCTCGCTCGTCGTCAGCAGCCCGAAGAGAGTCGCCTCCAGGAAGTGCCCCTCCGCAGCCGGCATCTCGAGGCCGCGGCCGACCGCCTCGATCGCGAACCGCACCGCGACCGGGCCGCGCGAGAGAATCGTCCTGGCGAGCTTCTCCGCCTCCGCCAGGAGCTCAGGCTGCGGGACGACGCGGTTCACGAGCCCGATCCGGTGCGCCTCGCGGGCGTCGATGGGTTCTCCCGTCAGGATGATCTCGAGCGCCCTGCCCTTCCCCACGAGCCGGGGCAGCCGCTGCGTCCCGCCGAACCCCGGGATGATGCCGAGCGTGACCTCCGGGAGCCCGAGCTTCGCCGTCTCCGACGCAACCCTCATGTGGCAGGCGAGGGCGATCTCGAGGCCTCCGCCGAGCGCGAAGCCGTTGATGGCCGCGATGGTCGGCTTGACGCTCGTCTCGAGCTGCGCCAGGACCCGCTGGCCGTGGAGCGAGTAGTCCTTCCCTCCCTGCGGCGTCTGCTCGGCCAGCTCGGAGATGTCGGCTCCGGCGACGAACGCCCTGTCGCCGGATCCCGTCAGCACGAGGGCGCGGGCCGAAGCGTCGGCTCCGAAGGCCTGGACGGCGGCGTCGATCTCCCCGACCGTCTCGCGGTTCAGCGCGTTGAGCTTGTCGGGGCGGTTGATCGTGAGGCGGGCGATGCCGTCCGAGACGGCGTAGAGGAGGTTCCGGTAGCTCACCTTCCACCGCCGCCCACGAGGTAGTCGTTGGCCTTCGGGCTTTCCGCGCTCCAGTCGTAGAATCCCTTCCCCGACTTCTTGCCGTGATAGCCGGAGAGGACCATCCGCTTGAGCAGCGGGGGGGGCGCGAACCGGCGCTCGCGGAACTCCTCGAACATGATCTCCGCGATGTAGAGCGTCGTGTCGAGCCCGACGAAATCGAGGAGCGTGAGGGGGCCCATCGGATGGCCGCATCCCAGCTTCATCCCCTCGTCGATGTCCCGGATCGTGCCCACCCCCTCCTCGAGGGCGCGGATGGCGTCGAGGATGTAGGGGACGAGGAGACGGTTGACGATGAACCCCGTCGCGTCCTTCGTCCGGATGGGGGTCTTGCCGAGCGCCTGCACGAACGCGCACGCCTCGTCGTGGACGGCGTCCGCCGTCGTGAAGGTCCTCACGACCTCCACCAGCTTCATGAGCGGCACCGGGTTGAAGAAGTGAAGCCCGAGGAATCGGTCGCGCCGCTTCGTAGCGGTCATGATCCCGGTGATGGAGAGGGACGACGTGTTGCTCGCGAAGATCGCCTGCGGCCCGCACACGGCGTCGAGCTTCGCGAAGAGATCGCGCTTCGTCTTCAGGTCCTCGATGACGGCCTCGATCACCAGATCGCGGTCCGCGAGGGCCGCCGCGTCCGTCGTCCCGCGGAGCCGTGCGAGGGTCGCGTCACGATCCGCCGCGCTCATCTTGCCGCGATCGACGCCCCCCTGGAGGAACGAGCGGATGCGCCCCATTCCCTTCTCGAGGAATTCGGGGGCGGCCTCGAGGACGACGGTGTCGAAGCCCGACTGCGCGCACACCTGGGCGATCCCTGCGCCCATGAGCCCGCATCCCAGCACGCCCACTTTCCTGATGGTCACGATCGACTCCTTTTCCGAAGAGGACCGCGGGCGCGGGGCCCGCCGCCGTGATTACGAGAGGGACTCGACGACGAGGGCGATCCCCTGCCCTCCGCCGATGCAGGCGGACGCGATGCCGTACTTCCCCTTGCGGCGACGCAGCTCGAGGAGCAGCGTCAGGACGAGGCGCGTTCCGGTCGCCGCGAGCGGGTGGCCCAGGGCGACGGCGCCGCCGTTCACGTTGACGCGATCGCGATCGAGGCCGAGCTCCCTCTCGACCGCGAGGTACTGCGCGGCGAAGGCCTCGTTGATCTCGAAGAGGTCGATCTGCCCGAGGGTGAGCCCCGTCCGGCGGAGCGCCTCGCGGATCGCCGGCACCGGCCCGATTCCCATGATGCGGGGATCCACGCCGGCGTACCCCCAGCCGACCAGCCGCCCGAGAGAGGGCCACCGCTCGGCCTTCGCGCGGGACGCCTCCGCGAGGACCACGGCCGCCGCTCCGTCCACGATCCCGGAGGCGTTCCCCGCGGTGACGAGGCCCCCCTTCCCGAAGGCCGTGGGAAGCCCCGCGAGCCCTTCGAGCGTGGTGTCCCCCCTGCGGTGATCGTCCTCGGCGAACGCGACCATCTTCCCGCGCTCCTTCACCTCGACGGGGACGATCTCCTCCTGGATGCGCCCGGCGCGGTACGCGGCGTCGGCGGCCCTCTGGCTGCGGAGCGCGTACGCGTCGCATTCCTCGCGCGTGATCCCCTTCTCCTTCGCGAGAACCTCGGCCGTCTCCGCCATCATCAGCCCGCAGTGCGTGTCGAGGAGGGCGACCATCAGCGAGTCCTCGAGCTTTCCCTCGCCGAGGCGGAATCCGCTGCGGGCCCCGCGAATCACGTGGGGGGCCTGCGACATGTTCTCCATGCCGCCCGCGACGACGACATCGGCCTCCTCTCCGCGGATCAGGTGAGCCGAGGAGACGAGCGCCTGGATCCCCGAGCCGCACAGCCGGTTGACGGTGAGCGCCGGCACGGTGATCGGCATCCCGGCCTTGAGCGCCACGTGGCGCGCGCCGTAGATCGCGTTCCCGGAGGTCTGCAGGGCGTTCCCCATCACGACGTGATCGACGGCCGTCGCGGGGACCTCGCTCCTCGCGAGCGCCGCGCGCGCGGCCAGGGCGCCCAGCTCCGTCTCCGCGATCGCCCGAAACCGCCCGTTGTACTCGGCCATCGCCGTCCGGGCGCCGTTCAGAATGTGAATCTGTCGCATGGCCGACGAGACCTCCGATCGAGGGATTGGGCCGTCAGAAGTTGGGGAGCGTGGGAGGATCGCCGGGGATTCTAACAGAGCGGCGGACGGAGCATCAACGAAAACGCCGCCACCGCCCCCCGGGGCGCCGCCGGCGGCCATCCCCGAGGCGCATTTTTTGAGGGCGGCGAGGCCCGGATCGCGGTAAATTACGATTTTCCGGCACCGTCCGCGGGGGTTGGTGCGTCCGCGGCTTCGTCTGTCGTTCATTCGGGGTGCGGATCCATGCATCGGCTCGGGGTCATGATCGTCGCCGGGGGGCTTCTGGCCCTCGGGGGCGCGGCGCGCGGTTCCGAGCCGGAGGGGCGGCTCATCCTCCGCCCGTCGCTGGTCCGGCAGGCTTCGGGGGCGGCGCTCCTCCGCCTCGACGTCACACCTTCCGTCAACGTCACCGCGCTGAGGCTCACGCTTCAGGTCCCCCCCGGCCTCGAGATCCACCCGCGCCGCTTCACGGGAATCGCCCATTCCCTCGGGGACCTGGCGCGTGGCGAACCGGATCGCGAGGAGTTCGACGTGGTCGTCCCCCAGGGTGCGGGCCGCGTCCTGTCGATTCGGCTGGACGGGGTCGACGAGGCAGGGCGCCCGTTCACGCAACGAATCGGAGTTCCGATCGGCGTCCCAGGGACAGCGCCGCAGGTCCGGGGCGGCGCGGCGGAGTTCGCGGCCTCCGCCCCCCGCCCGGGTGACCGTTGATCTCCGCACACCCGCTTCGCGCGCGGGTCGTTCTCGCGATCGCGCTCGCGTCCCTCATGGCCCCCCCGGCGCTGGCCAACTGGACGGCGAGCGGGTCGGCCTTCTACCGGGACCGGGAGTTCGGCACAACGGGGTTCACGGGGGTCGAGCCCCTGCTTCCCGTTCGATTCGCCGACGTCGAGATCGTCGACGCGACCTCCGCTTCGGTCCTTGCCTCGGGGAGCACGAACGCCGCGGGCGCGTTCTCCTTCACCGTCATCGACAGCTCCAGTCGCAACGTGTACGCGCGCTTCCTGACCCGCTCCACGCAGACTCCCGACCTCTTCATCAAGGTCACGACGGCCTCGATCACGCCGTACGCCGTGGCATCGACGACGATCATCGGCCACGCTCCGGGCGTCGCGGTCAATTTCGGGAACCTCACGGCGGAGATCGGCTCGGGAGGCGAGCCCTTCAACCTCTACGACAACGCGGTCCTCGCGTCGGACTACATGGCCTTCCTCAGGGGCAGCCGCCCCACGGCCTCCCACTCCCTCACCGTCGTGTGGGAGGCGAGCCGCGGGCAGACCGTCTCCACGACGGGGTCCTCGCGGATCGACATGAGGGACACGGGCGCGTACGACGACACGGTGATGCTGCACGAGTACGGCCACTTCGCCGTCTTCAACTACTCCGCCACGAGCAACCCGGGAGGAACGCATTCCCTGAGTGACTGCGACGAGCCCCCGACGCTCGCCTGGGAGGAGGGGCACGCGTCGTACTTCATGGGGGCGATCCGGCGGCACTTCGGGTTCGATCATCCGAACGTCTACGTCAAGACGACGGGAGGCGCCGGGCCCGGGAACCTCGACACATGGTTCGATCTCGAGACGATGTCGCAGTACGCGTGCAGCGGCGACACGAGCGAGGTCACGGTCTTCACGGCGCTGTGGGACATCATCGACGACGCGTCGACCCCCGACTTCACTCCGGGGACCGACGACGCCCCGGTGGACACGCTGGCGCTTCCGGACGCGAGCGTCTGGGCGACGATGGAGTTCGGCCTCCCCGGGCGAACGGGGATCTCGGCCGAGGATTTCTGGGACGCGTGGTTCGAGGCGCCCGTGCTGAACGGGCACGCCGCCCAGATGGTCTCGATTTTCTCGGGCGGCGTCCAGATCAGCTTCTTCCCGGACCCCTTCGAGCCGAATGAGACCCAGGGGGCGGCCCGCGGCGTGGTCGCGACGGGAAATCCGATTCCTGTGACCTACTTCCGGGATCCCGACGGGGACGGATCGGGGGGCGGGCTCGTGGACGAGGACTGGTTCTCGTTTCCGGCGACGGGGGGACGGGCGTACACCATCGAGACCGTCAACCTGCTGTCGGACGCCGACACGTTCCTGCGCCTCTTCAATGCGGGCGGGTCGCTCCTCGGCTTCAACGACAACCGCGTGATCGGCGATCCCTCGTCCCTGATCGCGTGGACGGCCCCCTCCACCGGCACGTACTTCGTGCGCGTCACCCGGACCGCCTCGCTCTACGCGACGGTGTACGGATCGTACTCCCTGAAGATCACCGGCCCCCCCGACGGCGACGCCGACGGATCTCCCGACGACATCGACAACTGCCCGTCGGCGTACAACCCGACCCAGGCGAACTCCGACGGCGACCCCCTCGGCGATGCGTGCGACAACTGCCCGACGACGACCAACCCGTCGCAGGCCGATCTCGACGGCGACGGCCTGGGCGACGCGTGCGATCCGGACCGCGACGGGGATCTCGTCGCGAACGGCTCCGACTGCGCGCCGGACTGGCGGGGGATGACGGCGATTCCGGGCGAGGCGCTCGGCGTGAGCTTCGCGGCCGACCGGGTGACGATCACGTGGGACGGCGCGCCTCAGGCTCACGCGTACGATCTGCTGCGCGGGGCCGTCGCGCTCACGGCCCCGTTCTCCGTCTCGCCCGCGTGCTTCCGGACGGACATCGTGACGCGAAGCACGACCGACGCGGGCGCGCCGGCCGCCAACCAGATGTTCTATTACCTGATCGCGGGGCGCAACGGGTGCGGCGCGGGAACCGTGGGGTCCGGCACCTCGGCGGCGCGCCCGCCGACGGGCTGCACTCCGTCCGCGAGCGCCGACGCCGATCTGGACGGCGTGCCGAACCTCAAGGACGTCTGCGCGTCGGCCGCAAACGCCGCGCAGCTCGACCTGGACATCGACATGGTCGGCGATGCCTGCGACAACTGCCCCGTCACCGCCAACCCGAACCAGGCGGACGCGGATCGCGACGGCGTCGGAGACCTCTGCGACAACTGCCCCCTCGCGGCGAATCCCACGCAGGTGGACGGGGACGGCGACGGGTTCGCGGACGCCTGCGACAACTGCCCGTCTATCCCGAACTCCTCCCAGCTCGACACCGATCTCGACGGCCAGGGGAACGCCTGCGATCTCGACGACGACAACGACGGAGTGCCGGACGTCTCCGACAATTGCCCGCTCGTGTCGAACCCGACGCAGCTCGACAGCGATCACGACGGGATCGGCGACGCCTGCGATCCGACCCCCTTCGGTTGAGAGAGGCGCCGCGGGGGCCTAGCGAAGGCGGGTGCGGGTGCTCGCCTTGAGCTTCTGGCGGTAGTCCTCGCCGAGAAGGCGGATCGTGAGGCACATCTCGTGAAGCCGCGAGCGCACCGGGCTTCCGATCCGGTCCACCAGGAGCGTGCGGTCCCCCGGCTTCGGCGCGCGCTCGGCGGCGGGAGATCCCTGGTCGCGGCGCGCGCTCTCGCCGCCGTCGCCCCGGCGGCCCACGGGCTCCTCGTCGGCGAGGTTCGTCGTGATGATCGTGACGCGGCGATCGTTGTACCTCGTGTTGACGATGTGACCGACCAGATCCCTGACCCACTCCGTCATGCGCGCGGCGCCGAGGTCGTCGAGGACGAGGACCTCGGTCTGAAGGAGCGGGCGGAGCACGTCCATCTCGGACGTCTGCGACACCGGGTCGTAGGAGGCCTGCAGCTCCTTGAGCAGGTCCCGGAAATCGGCGAACAGCCCGGGTATCCCCTGCTCGAGGATGAGCGAGCGGAGCGCCGCGACGGACAGGTGCGTCTTGCCGACTCCCGGCGGTCCCAGGAACAGGAGACCGAACTCGACTTCGTCCTGCACCTTGAGGACGGTGTACGAATCGACGAAAGCGCGCGTCTGCGCGAGGGCGCTCTCCTGCGAGGCGTCCTGGGGGAGAAACGTCCCGAAAGAGCAGCTCTCGTAGCGACGGGGGATCCGGGCGAGCTTCATCAACTCGGAGGCGCGGCGGGCGCGCCGGCACTCGCAGACGGTGGCGGCGCTGCTCCGCCCGCCGGGGCGCTCCGCGACGCGGAAGCCGGTGCCGAAGCAGATCGGGCACCGCGCCTCCCCGGACGGGCCGGACCGCTCGGGAGCCTGCGTCCGTTCGATCGAATGGCGAGCCATGCGCCTCCCCGCCCGGGTGCCGATCAGTTCAGGTAACCCCTCAGGTGCTGAACGCGCTGGGAGCGGAAGAGCTTCTCGAGAGCCTGGGCCTCGATCTGGCGGATGCGCTCGCGCGAGAGGCGGAGGATGTCGCCGATCTCCTTCAGCGTCATCGGGTCCTTCTCCTCCCCGCGCTCGCCGAGGCCGAACCGCAGCCGCACGACCAGCTCCTCCTTCTCGTCGAGCTCGTCGAGGCACGCCCGGATCAGCTCCTTGAGGGACGACCGGAAGAAATCCTCGTCGGGGGCGGGGACGGACTCCTGCTGGAGCTTGTCCGCGAGATGGAAGTCGTGATCCTCGTCGATCACCGTGCTGAGCGAGACGTTGTCGTCGGCGACGCGCAGAAGAAAGTTGATCTCGTCAACCGGGATCCGCAGGCGAGTCGAGATCTCCTCCGGCGTCGGGCTTCTCTCGAACTCGAGCGTGAGCTGCTGGATCGTCTTGCCGATGCGGTACAGAAGGTTCGCCTGCTTCTGAGGCAGCCGGAAGGCGCCGCTCTGATCCGACAGGGCGTGAACGATCGACTGCCGCACCCACCAGACGGCGTAGGTGATGAACTTCACGTTCTTGGCGGGGTCGAAGCGCTTCGCGGCCTCGATGAGGCCGATGTTCCCCTCGTTGATCAGATCGAGGAACGAGAGGCCGCAGCCGCGGTACTTCTTCGCGAAGCTGACGACGAAGCGGAGGTTGGCCTCGACGAGCGTGCGAAGGGCCTCCTTCGCGTCGCGGTCACCGCGCTTGATCTTCGCGCCGAGCTTCTTCTCCTCGTCGGCGGTGATGCGTGGGAGTTTCGAGATCTCCTGAAGATACTTCTTGAGGCTCTGCGAGCTCCCGCCCCCCGCACCCTTCTCGGTGCGGCTCCCCTCTTCCATCCGCGACCTCCGCGCATCGTCCGGTCCCGCGCGGGTCCGGCATCGAAGGCCCGCGCGGGGCCATCATACTTCGCGGGAGGTCGGCGCACAATTCTCGCTACTTCTTCTCCTCGACGTCGACGAACTCGGCGTCGATGACGTCACCCGGCTTGCGCTCCGGCCCCGGACCGCCGGCGGCGGCGCCGGCCCCGGGTGCCTCCGGATGCGCGTGCGCCGAAGCCTGCGAGTACATCTTCTCGGCCATGGCGTGCTGGACGGCGGTGAGCGCCTGCACGGCGGACTCGATCTCCTCGCGCGTCCCGTCCTTGATCGCCTTCTTCAGCTTCTCGAGGGCTTCCTCGACCCGGGTCTTCTCGGCGGGAGGCACCTTGTCACCCGCCTCCCGCAGCATCTTCTCCGTCGCGTAGGCGACCGAGTCCGCGCGGTTCCGGGCCTCCACCTCCTCGCGGAGCTTGCGATCCTCGCCCGCGTGCGTCGAGGCCTCCTGGCTCATCTTCTCGACCTCGTCCTTGTTGAGGCCGCTGCTCGCCTCGATGCGGATCTTCTGCTCGCGCCCGGTCCCGGTGTCCTTCGCCGTCACGTGCATGATGCCGTTCGCGTCGATGTCGAAACCCACCTCGATCTTCGGGACGCCGCGGGGGGCCATCGGGATTCCCTCGAGGCGGAAATTGCCGAGGAGCTTGTTGAACCGGGCCATCTCCCGCTCGCCCTGGTAGACCTTGACGTCGACGGATGTCTGGCTGTCCTCCGCGGTGGAGAAGACCTCGCTCTTGCGCGTGGGGATCGTCGTGTTGCGGTCGATCAGGCGCGTGAAGACCCCCCCCAGGGTCTCGATCCCGAGCGAGAGCGGCGTGACGTCGAGAAGGAGAATGTCCTTCACGTCGCCGGCGAGGACTCCGGCCTGGACCGCCGCGCCGACCGCGACCACCTCGTCGGGGTTGACGCCCTTGTGGGGCTCACGGCCGAAGAACTCCCGCACGACCTGCTGCACTCTCGGGATGCGCGTGGAACCGCCGACCAGGACGACCTCGTCGATCTTGTCGGCCGTCAGCTTCGCATCGCCGAGCGCCTGCCGGCACGGTCCCACGCTTCGCTGGATCAGCTCCTCGACGAGACTCTCGAACTTCGCGCGGCTCAGCTTCATCACCAGGTGCTTCGGCCCGGAGGCGTCCGCCGTGATGAACGGAAGGTTGATCTCGGTCTCGACCGTCGTGGACAGCTCGCACTTGGCCTTCTCGGCGGCCTCCTTGAGCCTCTGGAGGGCGATCCGATCCTTCCCGAGGTCGATCCCCTGGTCCTTGCGGTAGTCGGCGACGATCCACTCGATGATCTCGTGATCGATGTCGTCTCCGCCGAGATGCGTGTCGCCGTTCGTCGACTTGACCTCGACGACCCCCTCGCCCACCTCGAGAATCGAGATGTCGAACGTCCCCCCGCCGAAATCGTAGACGGCGATGGTCTCGTTCTTCTTCTTGTCGAGCCCGTAGGCCAGGGCCGCGGCGGTGGGCTCGTTGATGATTCTCTCGACCTTCAGCCCGGCGATCTCGCCCGCGTCCTTGGTCGCCTGACGCTGCGAATCGTTGAAGTACGCGGGAACGGTGATGACCGCTCGATCGACGGCCTGTCCGAGGTACGCCTCGGCGGACTCCTTCATCTTCTGCAGGATCTTTGCCGAGATCTCGGGGGGAGAGAACGGCTTCCCCTGGATCTCGATGCGAACGTCTCCGTTCGGGGCGGGTCCCACCTTATAGGGAACCCGGGACGACTCCGCAGGCACCTCCTCGAAGCGCCGTCCCATGAACCGCTTGACCGAGAAGATCGTGTTGAGCGGGTTCGTGATGGCCTGCCTCTTGGCGACCTGCCCGACGAGGCGCTCCCCCTTGTCCGACACGGCGAAAATCGAGGGGGTGGTCCGGGTGCCTTCCGCGTTGGGAATCACGACCGGGGTTCCACCTTCCATGACGGCGACGACGGAGTTGGTGGTCCCAAGGTCAATCCCGATGATCTTGCTCATGCGTCGGATCCTCCAGGTTTCCAATCGGCGAGGGCGCCGACTGTAAGAACCGGATCTGGTCGAGTCAAGGGTTGGCCGGGAGGGTCCTCAGCGCCGGTTGGAGGCCGGCCGGGGCTTGCCGGGTGCGGCTTTCGGCCGATGCTCGATCGACAGATCGGCCCTTTCGGGGACGATGAGCCGGTACCCGCCCTCGACGGCGACGTACTCGAGATCATGCCCCCACGCGTCCTTCAATGCCGCGCCGCCGACGAGGCGGCCGCGCGTCAGCTCGGCCAGATCGTCCGGGTAGAACCCCTTCTCGAGGAAGTAGACCTGGATCGCCTCGTCGACGGTCTGCACCCGGCTCCTCGTGATGGACGTCAGGATCCCCGTCAGGAGCGGGTCCTCGTGGGCCGGGGGGAGGCGGTTGAGCGGGTTCCGTCCCATCGCCAGGGCGGAGACGGCGGCCGCCACCAGGAGGATCAGCGTGAGCGCGGACCAGAAGGCCGCGGAGACCTCGCGCCGGGGCGCGGCCTGTTCCGCGCGACGCGGCAATTCCTGGCGGACCTCCCGGATGAGGCTGCGGGCGAGGAGGTCGTACAGGATCCGGCACGTCTCGAAGTCACCGAGCCCCGAGCGATCGATGATCTCCTGGACGGTGATCTGGCCGTCGACGGCCGAGTAGACCCTCGCCTCCTGGGCCGAGACGACGATCGCGTCGCTCGCCGTCCCCTGGGCGCGCGGCGCCGCGTCGGCGATGGCGGTGACGAGGACGTCCTCCTCCCCTTCCTCCTTCTGGACCTCGACCGGCGCTGCGGCCCGGGTCTTCGCGAAGATCATGTCGACCGACCGGATCTTCTTCTCGATGATCGGCCATTCGTCGATCATCCTGATCCCTTCCATCAGGATGCTCTCGGCCGAGAGCGGCGTGAAATGCTCCCGGTCGTACTCGATCGACTGCTCCTGCTTGAACTGGTAGTCGCCGTCGCTCCACCTGAAGAGCCGATAGACGACCTGCGTCACCTGCAAGCGGAGCGCCTCCGCGAGATCCTCGTTCGAGATGTACTTCTCTTTGATGAGGATGTTGCCGAGCCGCTGGAGCGTCCGCTTCTGCTGCCTCAGCGCCTGCTGGAGGTCGTCCTCCGAGATCAATCCCGACTTGGCGAGCACCGAGCCGAGGAGATCTTCCAGCTTCTTGTTCTGGGAATCCGCGGAGACGACGCTGCCGTCGAGAAACGAAACGGTGACGACATCGTCAGCGCTCTTGAGCGTGAGCACGCCGGTCTTCCGCTGATTGCCGATCAGCTGGAAGATGTCGGCGAGGCCGAAATCCCTGAGCGTTCCTTCGAGGGCCATCCGCGCGATCTCCTGGACGAACGCGCGATTATAAGCGCCCCCCGCGTGCGCGTCGAGGAGCGGGCAGGCCCGTCCGTCAGAGCGTCAGGATGAAGATGTTCGAGTGCAGGCCGTTCGCGAAGACGCGAACCCGGTTCGCTCCCTTGCGAAGCGAGAGCTTCGCGAGCGAGCCCTTCGTCGTGGCGATCAGTCCGGTCGGCTTCGCCTTGACGGCCCCGGGGGCGTTCACGCCGTTGATCTCGACGGCAAGGACCCCGGAGAAGGCGCTCCCCGTCATCTTGAGAGTCCTCGTCCCCCTGCTGTACTTGACGAAGGCGAGAGCCGGGCCACCGGGCGACGCCTGGCTGAAGTCTCCGGTGGCGGCGGCGCTGACGTTTCCCTTCGAATCCGTGAGGGTCAGGTCCGCCGTGACCGCCGTCGCGAACGCGCCGAGGCCCGTGACGTCCGCCACGTCCGAGAAGGTGGGCATCCCCGCGTGAGACGCGGGAAGGCGACCGGTTCCACCGAGAAGACCGCCCGCGCCGTCCTTGAGCACGATCTCGGCCTCCGCGACGTCGGCGTCCGCATCGCTTCCGGAGAGCGAGACGGCGAGGTGATCGCCGAGAAGGTCGGTGGTCAGGCCGGTGATCGTCGGCGCGGTCCCGCCGTCGATCGCCGTCACCGCCGCGTCCGCGTCGAGGAGCCCCGCGCCGTAGATCGGATCGAGCCCCGGCGCGCCCCTGTCCGCCGCCGTCGCCTGAAGGGCCTCCTTCACCAGGGTGAAGTCGAGCCCGGGCTTGTGCTCGAGGAGGAGCGCGGCGACCGCGCCCACGTGCGGCGCGGCCGCCGAGGTGCCGAAGAACGGGCTCGGGAATCCGGCGGCCCCGCTCACGGAGACGCCGTCGATGGCCGTGAGGTCCGGTTTGTCCTCGTTCACGACGGCCGGGAAGAAGAGATCGCACGGCCCCTGGCTGCTGTAGGGGGCGATCTCCTCCGTGTTGGGATTCGAGGCGTTGATGGCGGCGACCGTGAGCGCCCCGGAGGCGTTGGCGTGCCCGGCGATGCTGAACCCGGAGGTCCCGAACTCGATGTCGGTGAGCCCCGAGTAGAACAATTTCAGCCGGCGCGGCGCGCCCGAGAAGCGATCGACGATGACGAAGAGCTCGAGCGGCGACAGGCCGAGCCTGTTGTCGATCACGGCCATCTCGGCGGGATCCCCGGTCCCGTTCTGGGTGTCGTCACCCTGCGCCACGATGTTCATGTTGGAGTCGACGACGTAGAGGTCGTAGTCGTCCGCCGCCGCGCCGAACCTGTCGGCCCACTGCAGGAACACGACGCCCACCGACTGGGGGAAGACCGTGATCGACTGCGTCGTGTGCCCGGGTGAGAAGAGGTGGACGTCGTGCGTGGGCGCGCCGAGGGAGCCGCCTCCGGAGAAGTCGCCCGTGTACGCGCCGCGGTCCGCGCCGCTGGGCTCCGCGAAGTTTCCCGCCGAGGTGGCGTAGACGATCCCCCGGGCGGCGAGGGCATCGATGGCGCGGGCCACCGGGCCTTCCTCGAAGTGGGGCTGATCGAAGAACGTGAGGTCGTCGACGATGACGCGGGCTCCGGCGGCCGCGAGCTGGTTGATGCCGGTGATCATGTCCGCGCTGCTCGAAGGGCCGTAGAACGCCAGGTCGGCGCCGGGGGCGAGATCGTGGACGATCTCGAGCATCGCCGTCCCCTCCCCGGCCCCCTGTCCCGCCTTCAGCACCTGGACGCCGGGAGGAAGATCCCCGCTGAACTGGGCCGAGGAGATCCCGTCCACGCTGTCGGAGAGGACGCCGACGGTCACTCCCGCGCCCGAGAGCCCGAAGTGGGTGCGCGCGACGTCGGCGCGGAGCAGAGCGTCCCCCTGAGAGGCGGTGCTCCCGGTGGAGACGTACGGCGGGATCGCGGGGCGTATCGACGCGACCCGCTCGAGGCCCGCCACCGCGCCCAGACGATCGGGCGCCAGCCACCCCTCGACGGTGCCGGACTGCTCGTCGGCGAGAAAGTCCTGCACCCCCGCGGCGGCCAGAGCCTCCGCCGACTCCGCGCCCGCCCCGAGGGTTTGGATCGAGACGCGGAGCGCGCCGTCCTCACGCACGACGAGCGGGACGAATCCCGCGCGGCCCCCCGAGGCGGAGGCCGCGGAAAGAATCGGGGCCGACGGCGGCATCGCCGCCGCCTCTCTCAGGACCCGGCTCACCTTCCGCCACGGAGCGCCCAGGCGTGACTTCTCGAGCGTCATCTCGCGGCCGGCGAGCTCGGCGAGGCGCGCCGAGAGCGAGAGATCGGCGCGCGGTCGACCCGCCCGTTCGCTCGGCTCGGCCGGCGCCGCAGCGAGCGACACGCTCGCGACCAGGATCGTGATCGCGCCGAAGGTGCGCAGATGCGTGACTTTCATCAAGATCTCCTTCCGGGCGGGCGAGGTGGTCCAGGCAGGGGAAGTTTGTGTACCGCGAGGAGCCCCGTGTGTCAAGGCCGAACGGGCGGGAAGATCATCGCGGGGGCTGCGGGACGAGCGAGTTCGCGAGGCTCCACAGGAGGATCATGACGAATCCGGCGGCCAGCGTCGTGATGGACGGCAGATCGAGGACGGGGATCGAAGGCGCCAGGACGAGCCAGCGCCCGAAGAGCAGGGCGGACAGCGGCACGAGCCAGGCGAGCATCAGTCCGGCGCCGGCGACGGTCCGGCCGGCGATCAGATGGCCCGCGCCGGGAAGGAGAATCGTCGCGAGGCGGACGCGTCGCTTCCAGTTCCGCGCGAACCGCTCCACCTGCGCCAGCTTCCGGGCCCTGACGGGGGCGGCGATGGCCTCCCGCTTCACGAAGAGGTGAATGCACTGCGCGCAGCACTCCTTCGCCCCGAGCTCGCGCTTGCACCGCCCGCAGAAGGCCTCCCCACACCGGATGCACGTCTGGGCGTGGGCGCCGGAGCGCGCGAGGCCGGCGCCCAGAAGGATCAGGATGGTCGCCACGGCGCCGATCAACGTGGGTGAGAGGAGCGGAAAGGAGCCCCGCAGCGCGGCGGAAGCGGACTCCACGTCCATCTCGGCGCGGACCTCGTCGGCGGTCGCGGTCGCCGGCAGCGGCACGATCTCGTCGCCCCTCCCGCGGGCGGTCATCAGCGCGCGGCCGAGGTTGGGATCGAGCTGCTGCAGCGTGCGGGCGCTCGCCTCCGCGTCCGTCAGGCGCAACGACTCGTTCTGGGCGATGGAGAGGTTGTAGAAGAAAACCGCGCTCTTCGGATCGGCCTCGGCGGCCTTCGTGTAGTAGACGATCGCCTGCGGCGTCTGGCCGGTGCGCATGTACAGGTTGCCGATGTTGTTGAGCGTCCGCGGATCGCCCGGATGCAGCTCGAGGAGCCTGTGGTATTCGTCGAACGCCTCGCGCGTCATGTCGGCGCGCTCGTACGTCGTCGCGAGGAGGAGCCTCAGCGCGCGCGCTTCGGGCTTCGAGCGGATGGTCCGCTGCAGGGCGCCGACGATTTCGACGCCGTGCTCGCCGGAGAGCGCCTCGGAGATCGCGAGGCCGGTCGGGTCCGAGGCGATCTGCGCCGAAAGGGTGCCCCACGCCGCCAGCGGACCGACCGCGATGAGCACGACGCAGCCCACCGCCGCGAGGAGCCTCTCCGCTCCCGACATGTACCTCGAGAGAATCGCGGCCCAGTAGTAGAGGACCCACGCGCCACCGAACCAGGCGAGAAGCGGGGCCAACAGCACGATCCAGCCGGCGAGCCGTGAGGCGCCGTCGGGCCAGCCGGCCGGCATGCGCTCGGCCACGTCGTGCCGCAGCATCGCCTGATAGCGGACGACCGTGGCGCCGATGATCCCGACCGCCGCGAGGGCGAGGGCGATCGCCGCGACGAGAGACGCGTTGGCCGCCCCCTCCCGCCGGAAGGTCTGCCACCGCAGGCGAAGCCCCTCCCGGTACTCCGTCATGAAGAGGCCGAACCCCCGCCCGGCCTTCAGCGCGGCCCACGCGTACCCTGTCTGGGCCTCGGGCATCCGATGATCGAACCGCCGCGCGAGATCGAAGGCGACCCGGGCCCGCTCGTAGTTCCCTTCCCGGAGGTGCTCGTAGCCTTCGTAAGCGAACCCCCGCGCGAGCCACGGGACCCGATCGAGCCGCTCGGTCCGGACGATCTCGGTCATCGCCTCGACCTGGCCGGCCGCCCCCACCATGTCGCCCGTCTCGAGGTTCGCTTTTCTTCCGAACCAGAGGGTCTGGAGTCGCGCGTCCGCGCTCCCTCCCTTCCCGCGCGCGCGGGGCGCGGCCTCGGGCAGCGCGGGGGCGGCCCCCTCGACTTGCGGGGGAGGATCGTCGGCCGCAAACGGAACCGTCGCGGCGAACAGAGCGCAGACCGCGAGGGAGAGGGACGTCGCCGCCAGGCGGTGAATGCGCATCCTAGGTGTCGGCGACCTTCAGGGCGTACGTCATCTGGAGCTCGGCGAGGAGCGTCTCGAGGATCCGCGACTCCTCCGTGGCGAGGTTCCCCGCGGTCTTTTTCTTGATCGCGAGGAGCATCTCGATGGTCCCGCGCGCCGCCGCGAAGTCCACGGGCTCCTGCCCCTCCGGCCCGGCTCCCGCACCCTCGGCGTCCTCGGCCTCGGCGGCGTCTCCGGCGAGGCCGAGGTGGATGCATCCGCTCTGGTAGATGGACACGACGAGATTGAGGAACGCGGCATCCTGGGCCGCGGCATCGGTTTCGATCGGCGCCGGGTGCGCCATCGTGAACCCCTCTCCCTGAAGGGTTTTCGCGCCGTCGGGCGCGGCGGGTTTCGCGGGACCGGCGACGACGGTGGGCTCCGAATCCGCGTCGCGCCGCTGGCCGTCTTTGGTGAAACTTCTCCGATCCGTGACCTTGATCGTCTGGCTCGGATCGCGCTCTTCGCTCATCCACCCTCCGCGACCGCGAAACGTCGGCGTGCGATCGCCCGATCGCGGCGCATCCTAACACCGTGTCCAACGGGGCGGCAATCCGAGCGGTCGCCCGCGGAGCCTCGCGCGGTTGCGGCCGCCCACGCGCCGCTCCTATCATCGCCGCCTCGACGGGAGGCTCAGGTGGCCGACAGCTTCGACAGGCTCGTGCAGCTCATGGCAAGGCTCCGGGCGCCGGACGGCTGCCCGTGGGATCGCGAGCAGACCCTCGAGAGCCTGAGGACCTATCTGCTCGAGGAGACCTACGAGACGATCGACGCCATCGACGGCGGGGATCCGAAGCTGCTCCGTGAGGAGCTGGGGGATCTCCTCCTCCAGGTCGTCTTCCTTTCGCAGATCTGCGCGGAGAAGAAGCTCTTCGCGATCGACGACGTCGCCGCCGGGATCCACGACAAGCTGGTCCGGAGGCACCCGCACGTCTTCGGCGGCGAGAAGGCGGACGGCGCCCGCGAGGCGATCGGGCGATGGGAGCAGATCAAGAACGAGGAGCGCGAGGCCGCGGGGGCGCGGAGCGTCCTCTCCGGTGTCCCGCGCGCGCTCCCCGCCCTATTGCGCGCCTTCCGAATCGCGAACAAGGCCTCGATGGTCGGGTTCGACTGGGAGAGCGCCGCGGAGTCGCTGGCGAAGGTCGAGGAGGAGACGCGCGAGCTCCGCCAGGCCCTCGAGGAAAAGAGCCCGGCCGCCACGGCCGAGGAGCTCGGCGACCTGCTCTTCGCCGTCGCCAACGCGGGGCGCCTCGCCGGCATCGATCCCGAGACGGCGCTGCAGGCCGCGAACGACAAGTTCACGCGTCGGTTCGCGGCCGTCGAGGAGGGGCTGCGCGACCGGGGGCTGAAGCCCTCCGCCGAGCATCGGGATCTGATGGAACGCCTGTGGGAGGAAGCGAAGGGTCAGTCGAGGGGGGCGAGGTAGGCTCCCATCCTCCGGAACTTCTCGTGGCGGTGCTCCACGATCTCACCTGGTTTCAAGCGCCTCAGCGCCGCGAGGTGCCTCGAGATGAACTCGTCGAGGATGCGCGCGCTCCCCTGATGATCGATGTGGGCCCCGCCGGGGACCTCGGGGATGATGTCGTCGATCACGTCGAGGGATTTCAGATCCTGCGCGGTGTAGTGGAGGTTCTTCGCGGCCTCCATCTTGAAGCGCTGCTGGTCCTTCCAGAGGATGGCCGCGCATCCTTCCGGCGAGATCACGGAGTAGATGGAGTGCTCCAGCATGTTGACGACGTTTCCCACGGCGATCGCCAGCGCGCCGCCGCTTCCCCCCTCGCCGGTGATCGTCACGAGGACGGGAACCGCGAGCTTTGACATCTCGCGCAGGTTCACCGCGATCGCCTCCGCCTGACCTCTCGACTCGGCGTCGACCCCGGGGAACGCCCCCGGGGTGTCCACGAAGCAGAGGATGGGGCGCCCGAACTTCTCGGCCAGCTTCATGATGCGGAGCGCTTTGCGGTACCCCTCGGGGCGTGGCTGCCCGAAGTTCCGGTGGATGTTCTCCTTGGTGTTGTGCCCCTTCTGGTGCCCGACGATCGCGACGGGCGCGCCGTGATAGACGGCCCATCCCGTGACGATCGCCGCGTCGTCGCCGAACCGGCGATCGCCGTGAAGCTCGACGAAGTCCTCGAAGAGGAACGGGACGTAGTCGAGGGTGTAGGGGCGCCGGGGATGCCGCGCGACGAGGGTCTTCTGCCACGGCGTGAGATGGGAGTAGATCTCGGTCCTGAGCACCGCGAGCCGCGCGCGAAGCCGGGCCGTCTCCTCCTGCGACTGCCGCGTCGCGGGGTAGCCGGAGAGCTCGTCGAGGCGCCGCTCGATCTCGAGGATGGGTTCCTCGAAGGCGCTCTCTTCGGTGGAATGGCCGTTCGGTGAGCGTGCCATGAAAGGACTCACAGGCTAGCAGAGCCGGAAAAACCGTGTCAAGAACGGCGCTGGATGCGGCGCCGCTCGTCGCGCGCCGTCCGAATTCTTCCCTCGAACCTCTCCCGGCGCAGTCTCTCGAGAATCCGCCCGACGCGAGGGCCCTCCGGAATTCCCTCGGCCAGGATGTCCTCGGCGCAGAGCCTCGGGGTCGCCTCGCGCCACGACCGCCCGAGAGCCCTCACGCGCGCCGCCGCGGACGGCGAGGCCGCAGCCGTCGTCGTCAGGAGGGCGAGCGGAGACCACCCGGCGACTTCCGCCGCGTCACGGTACGCGCCCCTCATGCGGGAAGCCCGCGCGGGCGCGGCGGCCGCGGCGAGAAGGACGCGGCGAGTCCGCCCCGCGAGGGCGAGACGGTCGAGGAGCTTCGCGCGATCCCGCACGCCCAGGGACGAGGCGGCGAGCGCGAGCATGAACTCGGAGCTTTCGGCGACGACCGAGGCCTTGCGGAGGCGCTCGCCGTGCCGGATCGATCGGGAGAGGCGGCCGCGCCATCGAAGGCGCGGGTGGAGGGCCGTCAGGAGCCCCCAGGTCGACAGCCGCGCGAAGACGGCGCCGGGGTCCCGTTCCAGCCAGACCCTTGCGATCTCGCGGGCAAGCCGCTCAGCTCCGAGCCTCGAGAGGGCCCGCCGCGCCGAGGGGGACCTCAGGGCTCGCCTCAACGAGGAGTCGGGTCGCAGGCCGAGCCTGGCCGCGTAGCGCGCACCGCGGAACGCGCGCGTCGGATCGTCGACGAGGCTCGCCGGGTGGAGGAGCCGGAGCCGCCCCGTCGTCAGATCGGACAGCCCCCCGAAAGGATCGAGGAGCCCGCCCGCGTCCGGACCCGTCAAAGGGATCGCCATCGCGTTCATCGTGAAGTCGCGCCGCGCGAGATCGACCTCGATGGGCGCCGCCTCCACGTCGGGGAGGGCGGCCGGCCGCGCGTAGGTCTCGGCCCTGGCCATCGCGATGTCGATCTGCGGACATCCCGGAGCGACGATGCGCGATGTTCCGAATCTTGTCGGGGCGGAGGCCCGGACTCCGAGCCGGGAGGCCAGCCTCGCGGCGAAGGCGCCCGCGTCTCCCGTCACGACGAGATCGATGTCGCGCAGCCCGACTCCGAGGGCGAGATCCCGCACGCAGCCGCCGACGAGATACACCCTGGCGGTGGGATCGGGGGACTCCTCGCGCGCGAGGCGCAGCACCCGCCTCGATCGCCGATCCCGGATCCCTGAGAGCAGGTGAAACCTCGCGGGCTTCATCTCAGGCCCGGGGGTGGTGCGCGCGGTAGATCTTCCGCAGCCGCTCGCGGTTGACGTGCGTGTAGATCTGAGTCGTCGAGATGTCGGCGTGCCCGAGCATCTTCTGCACCGCCCGCAGGTCGGCGCCGTTCTCGAGGAGGTGCGTCGCGAAGGAGTGCCGCAGGACGTGGGGGCTGAGGCGGCCGCGCACGCCCGACTGAGCCGCGTAGCGGCTCAACCGGATCCAGAAAGCCTGCCGCGTCATCGACGTCCCCCTGTTCTGGACGAAGAGGCTCGGCGAGATTCTCTCCCCCAGGATTCGAGGGCGCCCCGACGCGATGTACTCGCTCACCTTCACGCGCGCCTGCGAGCCGACCGGGACGATGCGCTCGCGCGATCCCTTCCCCCGGCAGAGGAGGTATCCGAGATCGAGATGGAGATCGTCGACGCGGAGGGAGATGAGCTCGCTCACGCGGAGCCCCGTGGCGTAGAGGATCTCGATCATCGCGGCGTCCCGCAGGCCGAGGGGCGTCGAGGCGTCGGGGGCCCTCAGGATCTTCTCGATCTCCGAGGGGGGGAGCGCCTTCGGGAGGCTCCTCTCCACCCGCGGCCCCTCGATCTCGCCCGTGGGATCCTCACGGGTGAGTCCCTCCTGCTTGAGGAATCGGAAGAAGACGCGAAGCGTCGCGAGGGACCGCGAGATGGACCGGGGCGACAGGCCCCTGAGACGCAGCTCGCGCAGATAGTCCTGCACGTCCGCCCGGCGCACCGCTCCCGGCTTCCGGCGTCCCATCTTGGTCACCCAGTCCATGAACGCGGCGAGATCGCGCCCGTACGCGAGAAGGGTGTTCGGCGCGAGCCCCCTCTCGACCGTCAGGTAGTTCAGGAACGCGGCGGCCGAGGTCTTCACGGCCCGAACGCCCCCTCGCCGTCCGACTCGAGCCAGAAGGTCACCGGCCCGTCGTTGACCAGCTCGACCGCCATCGCCGCGCCGAAGACCCCCGTCGCCACCTTCAGCCCGCGGGCGGCGAGCGCCGATCCCAGGGCGGCGCACATCGGGGCGGCCGTCTCAGGTGGCGCCGCCCTATCGAACGACGGCCGTCTCCCCCGCCGCAGCGAGGCCGCGAGCGTGAACTGCGAGACGAGCAGGATCTCCCCGCCGGCGTCCCCGGTCGAGAGATCCATCTTCGCGCCCCCGGGACCCGGAAAGATGCGGAGCCCCGCGATCTTGTCCGCGGCCGCGGTCACGAGCCCGTCGGGGTCGCCGCGCTCGACGGCGACGAAGACGAGGAGCCCGCGCCCGATCGACGCGACCTCGCTTCCCGAGACCCTCACCTCGGCCCGCGACACGACCTGCAACAACATTTTCACGGCGCTTCCCGGAGCGCGCCGCGCCGCAGGGGGTTCATCGACGAGAGGATCGTCGCGGGCTCCCGGCGCCCGAGCGCGAAGCAGGTCCCGAAGTAGACCCCCGCGCCGACGAGGAGCGTGGCCACGAGCGCGATCGCCCTCCCCTGCGGCAGCCCGACGCACCACGGGGCGAGGCGCGCCAGAAGGGGTTGGCACAGCGCCGCCATCAGGATCGCGGCGGCGCCGAACGTCGCGACCGGCAGGATGAAGCTCCGCAAGAGCGGCAGCCCGACCTTGCGGCGGAACGCGAGGATGAGGAGCGTCATGTCCATCGTTGCCGTGATCGAGTCCGAGAGGGCGATCCCGCCGATCCCCATCCGGCTCGAGAGGATGCTGCACAGGACGATGTGCGTGCACAGCGTGATCGTGGCGAGCTTCACCGGCGTGCGCGTGTCCTTGCGCGCGTAGAACGCGGGGGCGACGACCTTGATCCCCCCGAACGCGAAGAGCCCCATCGCGTAGTACAGGAGCGCGGTCGACGTGATCGTGACGGCCGCGGCGTCGAACGCTCCGCGCTCGAAGAGGACCGAGATGATCTCCCGTCGCAGCACGATCAGTCCCGCCATCGCCGGCACCGTGACGAAGGCGACGAGCCTCAGGCCGAAGAGCAGCGTTGAGCGCATCTCGTCGATCTCCCCCGCGGCGGCGCGCCGCGAGAGCGCCGGGAGGATGACGGTGGAGACCGAGATCGCGAACGAGCCGAGCGCCAGCTCGTTGACGCGGCCCGCGTAGTAGAGCGCGGAGACCGGCCCATCGCCGAGGAACGACGCGAACCGGGAATCGACCAGGAAGATGATCTGCGAGATCCCGAGGCCGAACAGCCCCGGCAGCATCAACCGGCCCACCTGCCGGACCCCGGGGTGCGTGAAGCTGAACCTCCACGTCGGCCGGAAGCCGCGCTTCCAGAGCGCGGGGAGCTGCAATCCGATCTGGAGCGCCCCCCCGACGAGGACTCCCGCGGCGAAGACGTAGGCGGGGTGCTCGGAGTGGCGCGCGAAGAGCACGGCGGCCCCGATGACGGTCAGGTTCAGGAAGATGGGCGTCGATGCCGGCAGGGCGAAGACGCCGAGCGTGTTGAGCGTGGCCATCGCGAGCGCGGCGAGGCCGATGAAGAAGAGGTACGGGAACATGAAGCGGTTGAGGGAGACGGTCAGCTCCCACTTCCCCCCCGTCCCGGTGAACCCTGCGGCCAGGAGCTTTACCAGTAGCGGCGACAGGAGCATGCCCGCGACCGTCAGCGCGGCGAGAACGACGGCGAGCGTCGTGAAGGCGAGAGCCGCGAACTCCCACAGCTCCTCTTTCTTCTTTCCGTGAGCGTATTCGGAGAGGGTGGGGACGAACGCGGCGGTCATCGTCCCCTCCCCGACGAGGCGCCTCAGGAGGTTGGGGATGCGAAAGGCCACGATGAACGCGTCGGACGCGTCGGTCGCGCCGAGCACCTGCGCGAGGATGTTGTCGCGGGCGTAGCCGGTGATGCGGCTCACGAACGTGAGAAAGGCCATCAGGCTCGCCGAGCGCACGATTCTCTCGTGGGAATCCATCACTCGCTCCGCCTCGGCACCGGGGCCGCGTCCGTCTTGACACGACGGGCGCGTATGATAGTCTCGCCGCTTCCGCCCGTCACGAACGTTCGATCGACTCATCGCTCCCCTGCACGGGAGAATCCAGGGATATGGGAAGCGTCAACAAGGTCATTCTCGTCGGCAACGTGGGCCGCGATCCTGAGCTGCGCTACACCCCCGGCGGCGCCGCCGTCGCGCAGTTCAGCATGGCGACGACGGAGAACTGGACGGCCAAGACAGGGGAAAAGCAGGAGCGGACGGAGTGGCACCGCATCGTCGTCTGGGGGAAGATGGCCGAGATCGTCAACCAGTACGTCAAGAAGGGACGCCAGGTGTACGTGGAGGGCGCCCTCCAGACGCGGCAATGGGACGATCGCAACGGGCAGAAGCGGACCACGACCGAGGTCAAGGCCCTTCAGGTGGTCTTCCTGGGAAGCGGTGGTGGCGGAGGCGCCTCGCGGACGGCCTCACCCGCGGCCGAGCAGCCGGGACCGGGTCCTGACGACGCCCCGCCGGGCGACGCGTCGTTCCCGGAAGAAGACATCCCCTTCTAGCTTGCGCCCTTGAGCTCCTGGAGCTTCTGGTTCGCCTTTCCTGCGAGGGGCGATTCGGGGTACACGTCCAGGATCTTCTGGTAGGCGGTGATCGCCTCCTGCTTCTTCCCGAGAGCGGCCAGGCAGCGCGCCTGATCGGCGAGGGCCAGCTCGGGGGGAAAGCTCTTCCCAGACTTCTCCGCGGCGGCGGCGTAGGTGTCGGCGGCCTTCTGGAGGTTCCCCCGCGCCTCCTCGATGCGCCCTGCGAGAAGGTTCGAGAGATCCCCGAGCAGCGTTCCTGGCGCTCCGCCCAGCACCGGCGCGAGCGCGGTCGCGGCCTCGTCCTTGCGCCCGAGGTCGAGGAGCGCCGACGCGCGGTGGTAGCGGGCCCAGTCCGCCGCCTCGCCCGAGGAGGATGCGGCGAGCAGCCTGTCGGCGGCCGCGACGATGCGGGTGCTCCGCTCCTGCGACGTCTGAAGGGCTCCCGGCGCCGCCCCTGGCTCCCCCGCGATCGGCGTTCGCGCGATCTTCTGGACGTCGCCGAGCCTCGTGTAGGCCTCGTCCGCCTTCGAGCGCTGCCACGCGGAGATCCCGAGGCCTGCGGCGACCACCACCACCACTCCGATGAGCCCCGCGACCACGGCGCGGCGGTTCGACTCGATCCACATCGTGGCGTGGCTCACCCACGAGACGAACTCGTCCTGCTTCAGCATCTCGTGGCGCGTCAGGTGCTTTCGACCGGTGGGCAAGGACTCTCCTCGAGGACGGCGGCTCGCCGGAAAAGGGGCAGCGTAACGACGGTCTCCGTCGCTGTCAATCGCGGCGTGCCGGGAGTGGTGCGCCTGGGGTGACTCGAACACCCGGCCTACGGATTAGGAATCCGCCGCTCTGTCCAGCTGAGCTACAGGCGCGCCCGCGCGGCACGGTATAACGAGGCGTCCGGGCAAGGCAAGAAAGCGCGGGGGGCGTGAGCCGCGGGCCGCGGGCGTGTTGTACACTCACGAACCACACGGGAGGCCCGACGACGCGATGATCGCAACCTCGGATTTCAAGAGGGGCGCCAGGATCCTTCTCGACGGCGATCCCTTCGAGATCATGGACTACACCGTCCAGAGCCCCTCGGCTCGCGGCTCCGCCACGCTCGTGAAGGCGCGCGTCCGCAACGTGCTCACGCGCGCGGTCTTCGATCGCACGTTCAAGTCCGGTGAGAAGTTCGTCGAGCCCGATCTCGAGATCCGGCCCGTCCAGTTCCTCTACCGGGAGGGGGACGACCTCCACTTCATGGATCAGGCGAGCTACGACCAGTTCCAGCTCGCGGCCGGGGGCCTCGCCGGCGCCGACCGGTACCTCGCCGACGGCGCGTCGCTCCGCTCGGTCTCCTTCAACGGGTCGGTCGTCGGCATCGAGCTCCCGCAGTTCATGGAGTTCGACGTCGCCGACACGGAGCCTGCGGTCCGGGGCGACACCGCGGCCGGCAAGGTCATGAAGGAGGCGAAGATCTCGACGGGCGCGACGGTGAAGGTGCCGCTCTACATCGAGAACGGCGAGCGGATCATCGTGGCGACGGAGACGGGCGAGTTCGTGAAGCGCGCGCAGAAACCCTGACGCGCCGGTCAGTAGCGGACGAGGCTCCGGACCGGAATCCCGTCGAGCCGGTCGCGCCCCTTCAGGAACGTCAGCTCCACCACGAACGTCACGGCGACGATTCGGCCACCCTGTCCCCGCACCAGGGCCGCGGCCGCCGAGGCGGTGCCGCCGGTCGCGAGGAGATCGTCGACGATCAGCACCTTCGACCCCGGGCGCACGGCGTCCACGTGCATCTCCAGCGTGTCGGTGCCGTACTCGAGCGCGTACGACTGCCGGACCGTGCGGTAAGGGAGCTTCCCCGGCTTGCGGATGGGGACGAACCCCGCGCGAAGGCGCCCCGCCAGCGACGCCCCGAAGATGAACCCCCGCGACTCCACCGCGGCCACCGCGTCGATGCCATCCAGGGCGTGCGGCTCGGCGAGCCCGGCGATCGTCGCGTCGAAGAGCGCGGCATCGGCCAGGAGCGGCGTGATGTCCTTGAAGAGAATTCCCTTCTTCGGAAAGTCCGGGACGTCCCGGATGATACCCTTGAGCCGCTCCTCGAGATTCATCAGAACTCCTCCCCGTCCGTCACGCGGAATCCGCGAAACGTGCCGGCCGGCGTCTCGACGGTCTCGGTGATCGCGGCGACCGCCGCGTGGCGCGGACCGGCCGAAAGATCGCGCCGGAACTCCTCGACGGCATCCGGCTCCCCTTCCGCGAGGACCTCGACGCTGCCGTCCGGGAGGTTTCGCACCCAGCCATCGACACGGCGCCGCGCCGCGGCCCGCTCGGCGAACATGCGATAGCCGACCCCCTGGACCGTCCCCACGATGCGGAATCTCCGGGCGATCACTTCAGGGCGTCGTCGAACCGGGCGAAGAAATAGTCCTCGATCTTCCCGTTCGAGTACCGCTCCGCGCGCAGCTTGCGGGCGTTGAGGAGATCGTGCGCGTTCTCCTCGATGTAGGCGCGCACGCTCACGCTCGTCCCCCCCTTCGCCTTCTCCACCTGGACATCGATCGAGAACCACCCCTGGTTGAGGTGGATGATCTGGTAGACGGGCCGCTCGCGCGTGAACCTCGGCGGCGGCATCGCGACGTCGTAGAACCGGGCGGACTGGAACAGGATGAGCCTGGTCTTGACGGCGCCCGCCGCCTCATCCGCGCTCTCGACGGGAACCTCCGCGGCGGCGAGCGCCGCCTGGATCGCCGCCCAGACTTTCGCCGGCCTGGCGTCGTAGAGCTTCGTCTTCGCGGGGGGCCTCTCCCCTTCCGCGTAAGCCGACGGAGGGAGGATCTTCGGCGGCTCGACCGATTGGCCGTCGGGTGAGTTCGGATCGGGCTCGGCGGGCTGCGCGCCGCTCCCCCCCTCCTGGCGCGCGAAGCTCACCGCCAAGGCGGCGCAGCCGAGGGCCACGACCAGAATCCCCGTCACGGCATCGCGCGATCTCATCGCCCGACCTCCTGAATCACGAATCGCCTGACCCGATCGACGAGCCCGGCCTCCGGCGCGACGAACCTCAATCCGACGCCGTACCGGCCGCTGTCCTTGAGGCGCGCGACGCGCACGACTTGCGAGTCGACGACGATCGGGGTCTTCTCGCCCGGCAGGCTGAAGGTGACGCGCACCGACGCGCCGGTCTCGACCGGGTCGAGCGTCTCGACGTAGATCCCCCCCTCGCTGATGTCCTCCGAGTATCCGGAGAGGGAGACGGAATCGGCGCCGAGCCCGAGGGAGACGTCCATGCTGACGCGCGTGCGCAGATGCACCCGGTACGGGATCTGGAGGATCTTGACGACCTTGTCGAGGAGCTCGCGGCCGCTCACCGGCTTCGTCACGAAATCGGTGCACCCCGCCTTCAGGCAGCGCTCCTGGACCTCCCGGCTGCGGTTGGCGGTGACGATCAGCACCGGGATGTGCTTCGTCGCCTCGTTCTCCTTGATGCGCCGGCAGACGGCGTCGCCGTTCATGCCCGGCATCTCGTAGTCGAGGAGGACGATGTGCGGCTTCT
Source organism: Acidobacteriota bacterium (assembly GCA_016195325.1). NCBI lineage: Bacteria > Pseudomonadati > Acidobacteriota > Acidobacteriota bacterium. The sequence goes on along the minus strand of JACPZX010000114.1, from coordinate 83,664 downwards.
CTTCGTTGACGATCCGGAGCGCCTCGTCACCGGCCGTTGCGGTGAGGATCGAGCATCCCGCCCGCTCGAAGAACGGACGCTCGAACTCGATGAACAGTCGCACGTCGTCGACGAGCAGGACCTTGATGGAGGACATTCGCGGCACCCGAAAGACTGCGTGTCAACATGGCACATGGCCACGGGCAAGGCAACGCGACGGGAGTGCCGGAATTGGTCGGGACGAGAGGATTTGAACCTCCGGCCCCCTGCTCCCGAAGCAGGTGCGCTACCAGGCTGCGCTACGTCCCGACCCGGGACCCTTGACGGCGCCGGGATGGATCGGCCGCCAAGAATCGGAAGCTACCGGATGCCCCGGGGAGAGTCAAGGCGCCTGAGGCTCCTCCGGCCACCCCTCCTCGCCGATCAGCGGAACGAAGGCGCACGGCTCGTCGCGCCTCTCGACGTACCCGGACGCCGAGCGCGTGACGCACGTCAGCACCTGGTTGCGGGCGTCCCCCACCGGGACGACGAGCCGCCCGCCGACCCTCAACTGCGCGATCAGCGAGGGGGGCGTCGCCGGGGCCGCCGCCGCCACGAGGATGCCGTCGAAGGGCCCCCGGTCGGCCCACCCGACGGAGCCATCTCCCACGCGGATCTCGACGTTGTCGAAGCCGAGCCAGCGAAGATTGCTGATCGCGCGCTCGGCGAGCTCGGGGATGCGCTCGAGCGAGACCACCCGCTTCACCATGCGCGCGAGGAGCGCGGTCTGGTACCCCGTGCCTCCCCCGACCTCGAGCACGACGTCGGTGCGCAGCGGAGCGAGGAGCTCCGTCATGCGCGCCGCGATGTAGGGCTGGGAGATCGTCTGGCCGTAGCCGATCGGGAGCGCGCTGTCGGCGTACGCGCGGCCGCGAAGGGCTTCCTCGACGAAGATCTCGCGCGGGATCTCGCGCATCGCCTCGAGGACCAGCGGCTCGCGGACACCGCGCGGGATGATCTGGCGATCGACCATCTTCCCCCGGCGGATCTCGTAGAGCCCGGAGTCGTCCGGGGAGCCGAAGGTCATCGCCGGCGCCCGGGGGTCGGCGTCACGTCCTCGACGGCGGGGGCGTCGCCGCCCGGAACGGGCAGCTTCCACCCCGAGACCCCCGCGATCGCGGCCTCGTCGGTGAGGTCGATGCGGAGCGGCGTGATCGTGATGTTCCCCTCGCGGAAGGCGGTGATGTCGCTCCCGGGCTGGAGATCCCACTCGGGGTATCCCCCGATCCGGTAGAGCGTCGTCCCGTCGCCGTCCTCCTCCTTCGAGACGCCGTCGTGGTAGATGCGCTTCCCCTGCCGCGCCAGGACCACCCCCCGGATCTTGCGGGCCGGGACGTTGACGTTCAAATAGACGTCGGGAGGGAGCCCCTCGTCGAGGATCCTTCGCGCGAGCGTCGCGGCGAACTCGGCGGCGCGCTCGTAGTGCATCGGCTGCGATCGCTCCTGCGAGATCGCGAAGCTCGGACACCTCAGAAGCGTCCCCTCGAGCGCCGCGGCCACGGTCCCGGAGTACGTGATGTCGTCGCCGAGGTTGATCCCCCAGTTGATGCCGCTCACGACGAGATCGATGTCGCGGCCGACGAGCTGATAGATCGCGAGGTAGACGCAGTCGGTGGGGGTGCCGTCCACGGCCCACGTTCTCTCGGCGAGGCGCGTCGCCCGGAGCGGCCTCGTCAGCGTGAGGGCGTGCGACGTCGCGCTCATCTCGCTCGCGGGGGCGACCGTCGTGACCTCCCCCAGGGGGCGCAGCGCCTCGGCGAGGGCCGCGAGGCCGGCGGCGTGCACGCCGTCGTCGTTCGTCACGAGGATCTTCATCGGCGCACAGGATACACCGCACGGGCGCGGGCGATCGTTCAATCGGTGAGCGAACGGAGAGGCGATCGTTTTCGATGGTGCGCTCCCGGATCCGGCCGTACATGGAGCCCGGTGTCCCTGCGCGACGACGAAGGAGCTTCCGCATGCGCGTGATGACGACGCTTGGATTGGCGCTCGTTCTGTTCGCTCCGTCCGGCTCGGCGCTCGCCGGCGAGGCGCGCGCGGACTTCGAGGACGCCTCGGGGCGCGTGCGCGCGCGGATCACGATCAACGACCCTGCCGGAGATGTCGGGCTCGATCACTTCGAGGCGTTCCACTTCGGGCTTCGCGCGGTCGAGAGGAGTCAGGGCGCCCTCAAGATGACCTCGGCGAGCCGGCGCTCGGTCTCGAAGCTCGATCGCTCGAAGCTCCTTCGCGCGGTCGACGGCTCGGGGCGCCTTCTCGTGAACTGGAGCGGCGTCACGGCGACGGTCCACATCGAGTCGGTGGGCCAGTGCATCGCGGGGATCTACGGCACCGTCGAGGGGACGATCGAGCGCGGCAAGAGCGGCTACGTCGTCGTCGAGAACACGATGTCGCACGTGTCGGTCCTGACGACTTTGCGAGGGGACGCGGATCTCTACGTCTACGACGGCGCCGGCACTTTGGTGTGCGCGAGCGAGATGACGAAGGTGGATCGGCTCCCCGACCAGTGCGCGTACCTGGCGTCGGACTGTGGGACCTATTACGTCCCGGTGAGCCTCGTCGAGGTGAGGGGCCTCAGAAGCCGGAACGACTTCCAGCTCACGATCTGGGCGGTCGACGCGATCTGAGGGCGGGAACACTTGGTCGGGACGAGAGGATTCGAACCTCCGACCCCTAGACCCCCAGTCTAGTGCGCTACCAGGCTGCGCCACGTCCCGACCCGGGCATCGGCGAGTCGCGTGGAGAAACCGCGTGCGCTCGGACCGATGGGAGGAAGATCGCCGGCGACTCTATCACCCTGCCGGAAACAGGGTCAAGGAAACCCGCGCGTCACTTGCGCGTGAGTAGATCCCTCACCGAGCGCAGCTCCTTCCGCAGCGCGCGGACCGTCTCGACGAGTCCGCGTTCGGCCTTCGCGACGGCGGGCGCCGGCTTCGCGCGAGCCTCGACGGCCTTCTCCCCCGCCGTGAACCCCTCCTCCTCGAGCCTCTTCCGCGCCCCCGGGATCGTGAACTCCTCGTCGTACAGGAGCCTCTTGATCCGCAGCACCAGGTCGACGTCGTGCTGCACGTAGATGCGCTGCCCCGCGCGGTTCTTCCGCGGGGCGAGCTGCGGAAACTCCGACTCCCAGAAGCGCAGCACGTACGGCTGCGTATCCGTCAGCTCGCAGACCTCGCCGATCTTGAGGAAGCGTCGATCGGGAGACGAACGCGGCGGAGGCGCTTGAGGCGGGGGACCATGGGCCTTCTTCGCTTCCATCCATCACCTCTCGGCGGAGCGTGAGCCGCTCTCAGGGCCTCATGATGGCACGCGGCCATAGGCATCTTCCAGCCGGACGACGTCGTCGAGGTGCGGCGTCGAGACCTCGAAGACGGTGCAGTCCTCGGTCGCCTCCATCCGGTGCTTCGTTCCGGGAGGGATGTGGTACGACTCCCCGGGCCCCAGGGGCTTCTCGACGAGCCGCCCCCCCTCCTCGGTCGTGAAGATCATCGAGCCCGAGTGGACGAGAATCGTCTCCTCTTTGACGTTGTGGTACTGCAACGACAGCTTCTGCCCCTTGCGGATGAAGAGGACCTTGCCCACGTAGTCCTTCGTGCGGGCCCAGATCAGCTCGTGTCCCCAGGGCTTCTCGACTCGCGTCACGATGCTTCTCCCGCGCGCTCAGCCGGCGCGCATGCCGGTCGCCGCCTCGACCGCCGCGCGGAGCTTCGGCTCGATCAGCGACGACGCGTACGCCTCGACGTCCCTCGCCGTCGCGAGGGTCATGATCTCGCCGACCATCGCGCGCGCGTCCTTCAGGCTGAGGCTCCTCACGGCCGCCTTCACGATGGGGATCGAGACGGCGTCCATCGAGAACTCCCGGAGCCCGAGACCCAGGAGGATCGGCACGGCGATCGGATCGGCCGCCATCTCGCCGCACATCGAGACCGGGATGCCGGCCCCGGCGGCGGCCTCGAGGGTGAAGCGGATGGTTCGCAGGATCGCGGGATGGAGCGGCCGGTAGAGATAGGAGACCGATTCGTTGCTGCGATCGATCGCGAGGGTGTACTGGATGAGATCGTTCGTGCCAATGCTGAAGAAGTCGGCCTCCCGCGCGAGGAGATCGGCGACGGCGGCGGCCGACGGCACCTCGATCATGATCCCCACCGGGATGGCGGGGTCGAAGGCGACTCCCTCTCTCGCGAGCTCCTCGCGCGCCTCGTCGAGGACCTCCTTCGCCTGCCGGAGCTCCTCCACCCCGGAGATCAGCGGGAACATGACGCGGATCTTCCCGTGGCGGCTGGCCCTGAGGATGCCGCGGAGCTGCGTCTTGAAGATGTCGCGGCGCATGAGGCAGAAGCGGATCGCGCGCATGCCGAGGACGGGGTTGTTCTCGTCCTTGTCGAGGACCGAGTGGAAGTACTTCTCCCCGCCGAGATCGAGGGTGCGGATCGTCGCGACCTCGGGCGCGCACCCCTCCGCGAGCGCCCTGTAGACCTGGTAGTGCTCCTCCTCGCTCGGGAGCTGGGGGGAGCGGTTCAGGAAGAGGAACTCGGAGCGGTACAGCCCGATGCCGCGCGCGCCGTGGCGCAGGGCGACCGAGAGCTGCTCGGGGAGCTCGATGTTGGCGTTGAGGAGCACCTCGCACCCGTCGAGGGTGACGGAGGCGGCCTCGCGGGAGTGCCTGAGCCTCTGCTCCTCCCCCTTGATGTAGTCGGAGCGGAGCCCGAGGTAGGCGTTCTTCTCGGCGACCCCGGGGTTGACGATGACCTCGCCCTTCGATCCGTCGACGACGACGAGATCTCCGGACTGCACGCGGCGGCTGAGATCGTGGAGGCCGACGACGGCCGGGATCGCGAGCGCCTTGGCGATGATCGCCGTGTGGGAGGTCTGCCCTCCCTTGTCGGTGGCGAAGGCGATGACGCGGCGCGACTTGAGGAGGGCGGTCTCCGACGGGGAGAGCCTCGTCGAGATGACGATGACGTCCTCGGACATCTCCGAGAGGTTGTGGTGATCGGATTGCCCGAGGAGGACCTTCTGGAGGCGATCCTGGACGTCCTCGATGTTGTCGACCCAGCGCTCGCGATCCTCGAGGTCCGCGAACGACGACGTCAACCGGGCGGTCTCCTCGTGGAGCGCCCACTCGGCGTTGATCTTCTCACGGCGGATCCGCTCCTCCGTGCTGCCGAGGAGCGTCTCGTCACGCACCATGAGGATCTGGGCCTCGAAGATCTTCCCCGCCGTCTCCCGGTGCTCCTTGGCGAACTTCGCCTGGAGCTTCTCGAGCTGCCCCCCGGCCTCGGCCACGGCCGAGCGGAAGCGCGCGACCTCGCGCTCCACGTCGGCGTCGCGGATCGGCACGCGGAAGACCGCCGGGCCCTGGGTCTCGAGGACCACGGCCTTCCCGAGCGCGATGCCCGGGCTCGCGCAGATTCCCTTGAGGTACGCCCTCTCCGTCACTGTCCCTCTCCAAACTTGCCGTCGACGAGCGCGGCGAGCGCACCCACGGCCTCCGACTCGTCCGGCCCGTCCGCCCGGAGCATCAGGCGGCTCCCCTGCGCGGCGGCGAGCATCAGGATCCCGAGAATCGATTTCCCGTCGACGTTCTGACCGTCGCGCGACAGGTTGATGCGCGCGCGAAACCTCGACGCCGCCTGGACGAACTTCGCGGCGGCGCGCGCGTGAAGGCCGAGCCTGTTGCTGATGACGATCTCCTTCTCGGTCATCGGGCCTCGTGCCGCCTCGGCTCGAGGGAGCCGGGGTGTCCCTCGTCGCGCGGCTTGAGCGACGCGGTGGCGATGCGGATGTGCTCCCGCGCCCCCGCCCACACCCCCTCGGCCGCCTCGGAGAGGCGGCACGGCTCCGCGCGGAGCTTGCAGAAACGGATCAGCATCGGCAGGTTCACGCCGGTGATGATCTCGACCTGGTCCTTCTCGAGGAACGACAGGCTCAGATTCGCGGGCGTGCCGCCGAACATGTCGGTCATGATCAGCACGCCGTCGTCCCCGCGGACGCGCGCCACGGCGTCCTGGATCTGCCGCCGCGCCGCGTCCACGTCCTCGTCCCATCCGATGGGAACCGACTCCAGCTTCTCGATCGGCCCCAGGATCCGGTTCGCCGCCCGGACCAGCTCCCGGGCGAGATCTCCATGCGTCACGACGAGCGCACCAATCACGAAGGCCCCCTCATCCTTTCGCGATGTCCCTGTGGACGGTCCGCACGCGGTATCCCGCGCGCCCGAGATCGTCCCCGAGCCGCTGCGCGATCGCCACGGACCGGTGCCGGCCTCCCGTGCATCCGATGGCGAGCGTCACGTAGGACTTCCCCTCCGCGACGAAGTGCGGCATCAGGAACTCCATCAGCGAGTAGATCTTCACGTAGTACTGACGATACACCTCCGAGGCGTCGAGGAACGCGGCCACCTCGGCGTCGAGCCCCGACATCCCCCGGAGCGCCTCCTGGAAGTGCGGGTTCGGGAGGAACCGGACGTCCAGCACGATGTCGGCGTCGAGGGGCAGCCCGAACTTGTAGCCGAACGAGACCATCGAGACGAGCAGCGCGTCCCTCCGGCTCGCCTCGAAGAAGTCGAAGAGGTACGCCCGGAGCTCGTGGACGTTGAACTTGCTGGTGTCGATGATCTTGTCGGCGCGATCCCTCACGGGCTGGAGCGCCTCGCGCTCGCGCCGTATCCCCTCCTCGAGCGAGCCGCTCTGCGACAGGGGATGCGGGCGGCGCGTCTCGCTGAACCGGCGGAGCAGCACGTCGTCGGCCGAGTCGAGGAAGAGGATGAAGACCTCGCGCTCCTCGGCGCGGAGCTGCGCGACGATCTCCGGGAAGTCGCGGAGGAAGGCCCCCTCGCGGATGTCGACGACCATCGCGACCTTCGACATCCCCTGCGCCGACCTCGAGACCAGATCGCAGAAGACGGGCATCAGCTTGATCGGGAGATTGTCGACGCAGTAGTACCCCATGTCCTCGAAGCAGTTCGCGGTGAGGCTCTTGCCGGCCCCCGAGAGGCCGGTGATGACGACGAAGCGCGCCAGGCTCACCGCCCGGAGCTCCGCCGGGATCCGCGCGCGATCTCGCGATCCAGCCGATCGGCCAGATCCCGGGAGGGGACGTATCCCTGCGCGCGGAGAAGATGGTTGCGGGCCGCGACCTCGATGAGCACCGAGAGGTAGCGCCCCGGGGCGACGGGCATCTCGATGTAGGGGACCCGCGCTCCGAGGATCTCGTAGTGCTTCTCGTCGAGGCCCAGGCGCTCGTACTCCTTCCCCTCCTGCCAGGGATCGAGCCTGATGACCATCTCGAGGTCCTTCCGCTCGCGGACCGCGGCGACGCCGAAGAGGTCCTTGATGTTGATGATGCCGAGGCCGCGCAGCTCCATGTGGTACTGCGTCAGGGACGGGCCGTGCCCGTTCAGCACCCCCGCGCGCCGGCGGATCTCGACGACGTCGTCCGAGACCAGGCGGTGGCCGCGCACGACGAGGTCGAGCGCGCACTCGCTCTTCCCCACGCCGCTCTCGCCCAGAAGGAGCGTGCCGACGCCGTAGACGTCGAGAAAGACCCCGTGGATCGTGACCCTCGGGGCCAGCGTCTCCTCGAGGTAGTCGGTCAGGTTGTCGATCGTCGCCGAGGAGACCTCGGCGGTCTTCAGCAGCGGGATCTCGAAGCGGTCCGCCGCCTCGAACAGCTCCGGCGGAGGATCGAGGGCCTTCGTGATGACGAAGCAGGTGACGCCGCAGGCGCAGACGGCGTCGAGGATCTCGCGGCGGCGCGCGCCGTCGAGCCCCATGAGGAACGTGATCTCGCTCTGGCCCAGGATCTGGACGCGCCCGGCGTGGATGTACTCGATGAACCCGGCGAGGGCGAGGCCCGGCTTCTGGATCCGGGCGACGGTGATCTCCTTGTCGAGGCCGATCTTCCCCGCGATGCACTCGAGGCGCAGGTGCGACGCGTCGCCGGTGAGCAGGTCCCGGACGCGGATGGTGGGGTGGGTCGCCGCGGAGCTCATGGACGGCCTCCTGAGGCCGCTTCCCGCGGGTTCGAAAGAGTTTCCGTCACCTCGCGCGGGCCGCGGAGTCGAGAGTCTACGGGCCGCTCTCCCGGGGTGTCAAGGCGCCGCCGGCGCGGGGGTCCGGGGAAGGGTAACTCCATTGACACCCGCACATTCGGGGCGATAGATTGCCCTCCTTCCCGCCACAATCCCCATCGAGGCCCTCTCACATGAACGAGAAGAAGATCGTCCACGTCGTAGGGACCGGCACCATCGGAGAGCCGCTCATCGGCGTCCTGACCACCCTGAAGGAGCCGCTGGGCATCGACGAGGTCACGTTCCACAAGCGCACCCCCCTCAAGACGGATCGCTCCAAGGTCAAGGAGCTCCAGAAGCGGGGCGCGCGGCTGGCGGTCGACGAGGACGCCCGGGAGGGTTTCAAGGAGATCGGCATCGAGCCGACGTTCGAGGCGCAGGAGGCCCTCGGCCGGGCCAGCGTCGTCATCGACTGCACGCCGGTGGGCAACCAGAACAAGGCCGAGCTGTACGAGCGCCACCGGAAGACGACCCTCGGCTTCATCGCCCAGGGTTCGGAGTTCGGGTTCGGCAAGCCCTACGCGCGCGGCATCAACGACAAGGCTCTTCGACAGGGTGAGGACCAGTTCCTCCAGGTCGTCTCGTGCAACACGCACAACCTCTCGGTGCTCATCGACAACGTCGCCCTGGCCGACGGGGGCATCGAGAACCTCGTCGGCGGCCGCTTCCTCTGCATCCGGCGCGCGAACGACCTCTCGCAGGACGGATCGTTCTGCCCGTCCCCCCAGGTCGGGAAGCACAAGGACGAGAAGTTCGGGACGCACCACGCGCGCGACGCCTGGCACCTCTTCAACACGATGGGATACGACCTCCCCGACCTGTACTCGTCCGCGATCAAGGTCAACACCCAGTACATGCACTGCATCTGGTTCAGCATCCGGGTGAAGCGCGCCGTGACCGTCAAGCAGATCGTCGAGCGGTTCCGCGCGAACGATCGAGTGGCTCTGACCCACAAGTCGTCCGCGAACTCCATCTTCTCGTTCGGGCGCGACTACGGGCACTACGGCCGCATCCTGAGCCAGACGGTCGTCTGCGTCGACACGATCGCGGTGAAGGAGGGTCACGAGGTGATCGGGTTCTGCTTCACGCCGCAGGACGGGAACCCGATCCTCTCGTCGGTGGCCTCGGCGCTCTGGTTCATGTACCCGAAGAGCTACGAGGAGAAGATCCAGTGCCTGAAGCCGTACTTCTTCGACGAGGTCTGATCAGGAGGCCTTGAGCTTCCGGATCTCCTGGACGAGGAGCGGGAGCAGGGCGTAGAGATCGCCGACGATGCCGTAGTCGGCGATCTTGAAGATGGGGGCCTCGGGGTCCTTGTTGATCGCGACGATCACCTTCGACGACGACATCCCGGCGAGGTGCTGGATCGCGCCGGAGATCCCGCAGGCGACGTAGAGCTTCGGCGAGACGACCTTCCCCGTCTGCCCGACCTGGTGGGAGTGATCGATCCAGCCGGCGTCCACGGCCGCGCGGGACGCGCCCACCGACCCGCCCAGCGCCCCGGCCAGATCCCTGATGTACGAGAAGTTCTCCGGCCCCTTCATGGCGCGACCGCCCGAGACGACGATGTCGGCCTCGGCCACGTCCACCTCGGCCCCCTCGGGAAGCTTGACCGACGTCGTGCGGGCGGCGAAATCGCCGTCGCCGAACGAGACCTGGAGAGCCCTCACCTCCCCCTTGCCGGGGGAGCCCCCCGCCGGCGCGAAGACGTTCGGGCGCAGCGTGACGACCGCGGGCTTGGCGTTCTGGAACGAGACGGTGGCCATCGCCTTGCCCGAGTAGACGGGCCGGACGGCCGTCACGCGCCCCCCCGCCTCCGAGATCGCGACGCAGTCCGCGGCGACCGCCGTGTCCAGCCGCGCGGCGAGACGGGCGGCGAGATCCTTCCCCATCGCGGACGCCGGGATGAGGACGATGTCGGCGGCGACCGCGACGGCGGCCTCACGCAGGGCGCGCGCGTACGCCATCGGCGCGTAGAGGGCGAGCCGGGGATCGGAGACGGTGCAGACGACGTCCGCGCCGCGGGCGCAGAGCTCGGCCGCGAGCGCGGAAGCGTTCGCTCCGACGACGACGGCCGCGACGGTCCCCCCCGACGCCTGCGCGATCCGGCGTCCCTCGCCGAGGCACTCGAAGGCCACCTTCTTCAGCTTGCCGTCCCGGCTCTCCGCGAAGACCAGCACCGTCGCCATGAATTCTCTTCCCTTCGTGTCGGGTTCAGATGACCTTGGCCTCGTCGTGGAGGAGCCGCACGAGCTCGCGCGCGGCGCCCGCGGCGTCGTCCTCGCCCTTCAGAATCTTTCCCGCCCCCTTCTTCGCCGGAAGCTCGAGCTTCTCCCAGACGATCTTCGGCGCGACCGCCGCCGCGTCGAGCCCGAGCGCGGCGAGGGATTTCTCCGCGATCGGCTTCTTCTTCGCGGCCATGATTCCCTTCAGGCTCGCGTAGCGGGGCTCGTTGAGGCCCTTCTGCGCCGTGACGACGCAGGGGAGGCTCGTCTCGACCACCTCGACCGCCCCCTCGATCTCCCGCTCCGCCGTCGCCTGCTTTCCCGAGATCTGCAGCTTCGTCACGACCGCGACGTGGGGGATCTCGAGGAGCTCGGCCAGCATCGCCGGCACGAGCTGGTGATCGCCGCCGATGGCGTACTTGCCGGCGAGAATCAGGTCGGGGCTCAGCGACTTCATCACGGCCGCGAGGATCTTCGCGATGCCGAGGGCGTCCGTCGCGTCGGCCGCCGCGTCCTTCACGTGAACGGCCGAGTCGGCGCCGGCCGCGAGGCAGGTGCGGAGCGCCTGGGCCGATCGATCGGGGCCGACCGTGACGACGATCACCTCCCCGGCCCCCTGCGCCTCCCGGATCCGGAGCGCCTCCTCGAGGGCGTACTCGTCGTACGGATTGACGACGAAGGTGACGTTCGACTCGTCGATGGCGCGCCCGCCGGGGGCGACGACGATCTTGGTCTCGGTGTCCGGCACCGCCTTGATCGTCACGGCAATCTTCACGAGCGCTCTCCCGTCCGCGCCTCATGGGCGCCGTGCTTCGCGAGCAGCAGGCAGGCGTTGGTGCCGCCGAATCCGAAGGAGTTGTTGAGGGCGTATCGAATGTCGCGCCGCCGCGCCTCGTTCGGCACGTAGTCGAGGTCGAGCTCGGGATCGCGGTTCGTGAGATTGATCGTGGGCGGCATGATCCCGTGCTTCACGGCGAGGGCGGTGATCCCCGTCTCGATCCCGCCCGCCGCGCCGAGGAGATGCCCCGTCATCGACTTCGTCGACGAGATGGCCACCTTCCCCGCCGCCTCCCCGAACAGCCTCTTGATCGCGAGCGTCTCGACGCGATCTCCCTCGGGGGTCGAGGTGCCGTGGGCGTTGATGTAGTCGATCTCGGACGGCTCGATCCCTGCGTCGCGGGCGGCGTTGCGCATCACGCGCCACGGCCCGTCGCCGTCGGCCGAGGGGGCGGCGACGTGGAAGGCGTCGGCCGACACCCCGTAACCCACGACCTCGGCGTAGATCGGCGCCCCCCGCCGGCCGGCGCGCTCGAGCTCCTCGAGGAGGACGATTCCCGCCCCCTCGCCCATCACGAAGCCGTCGCGATCCCTGTCGAACGGGCGCGAGGCCCTCTCGGGGTCGTCGTTCCGGGTGGAGAGGGCGCGCATCGCGCAGAACCCGCCCACGGCGAGGGGGGTGATCACCCCCTCCGCGCCGCCGCAGATCATCGCGTCCGCGTCCCCGCGCGCGATCATCCGGAACGAGTCGCCGACGGCGTGCGTGCCCGTGGCGCAGGCGGTGGAGTTGGCGAGGTTCGGCCCCTTCGCGCCGAAGCGGATGGAAACCTGCCCGCTCGCCAGGTTGACGATGAGGCCGACGATGAAGAAGGGCGAAATCTTTCGGGGGCCGCCTTCGAGCAGCTCCCGGTGCTGGCTCTCGATCGAGGGGAGGCCGCCGATTCCCGACCCGATGTAGACGCCGACCCGATCCGCCTCCTCGGGCGCGATCGTCAGCTTCGCGTCCTCGAGCGCGAACTGGGCCGCCGCGAGGGCGTACTGGATGAAGACGTCCATCTTCTTGACGTCTTTCTTCGGAATGAACGCCGCCGGATCGAACCCCTTCACTTCACCCGCGATGCGGGTCGCGTAGTCCGCGGCGTCGAAGCGCGTGATGGGGCCGATGCCGCTGCGCCCGGCGAGGAGGTTCTTCCAGTTCTCCTCCGTCCCGACGCCCAGCGGGCTGACGAGCCCGATTCCCGTGACGACGACTCTGCGCTGCAAAGATGAGACTCCAGGGGCTTCGCAGTCGCTCTACTTGTGGGATTGGATGTAGGAGACGGCGTCCTGCACGGTCTTGATCTTCTCCGCCTCCTCGTCGCTGATCTCCAGGTTGAACTCCTCCTCGAGGGCCATGACGAGCTCGACCTGGTCCAGCGAATCGGCGCCGAGATCCTCGGCGAAAGATGCGGCCGGCGTGACCTCATCCTCCTCGACGCCGAGCTGCTCGACGATGATGCTCTTCACCTTCTCTTCGATGTTCATCCAACTCCTCCCTGATTTCGGTGCCTGCTCTGAGTCTCTGGGTGAGGCCACGGGGCCGATGAACCGTCCCGCCCGTGGGCGCCTTTGGCGTGAAGGGAGCGGCAGTCTAGCACAGCGGCGCCGGCCGTCATGCTACATGTACAGGCCACCGGAAACGTTGAGAATCGTCCCCGTCACGTAGGCTCCGCCGGGGCCCAGAAGATACACGACGGCGGCGGCGACGTCCTCCGGAGCGCCGAGGCGGCCGAGCGGAATATTCGACATCAGCGCCTCGCGCGCCTTCTCGGGCATCGCCCGCACCATGTCCGTGTCGATGAGCCCGGGCGCGACGACGTTGACGGTGATCGAGCGCGAGCCGACCTCGCGCGCGAGCGAGCGGCCGAGGCCGACGAGGCCGGCCTTGCTCGCCGCGTACGCGCTCTGCCCGGGATTCCCCATCAGGCCGGAGATCGACGAGATGAGCACGATGCGTCCGTACCGCCCCTTGACCATCCCCGCGATCGCCGCGCGGCAGAGGCCGAACGAGGCGGTGAGGTTCGTCGCGATCACGTGATCCCAGTCGGCCGGCTTGAGGCGCATCAGGAGCTGATCGTGCGTGACCCCGGCGTTGGCGACGAGGTGGTGGACGCCGCCCAGCGCGCCGGCGCACGATTCGACCGCCCGCTCCGCCGCGCCGGGGAGGGCGAGATCGGACTCGCACTCGTGCGCGCGCACGCCGAGCGCCCTGATTTCGCCCCCGACCTCGGCGAGGCGGGCGCGATCCCGGGCGACCAGGGCGACATCCGATCCGGCCGCGGCGGCGGCGAGGGCGATGGATCGGCCGATCCCCCGGCTCGCGCCGGTCACGAGCGTCACCTTTCCTGCGAGGGGCCCGTCGGTCATCATCGTCTCCTCGGGTCAGCTTCCGGTGGCGAACGTCGCCGCGGCGTCCAGCGTCTCCGGATCGCCGCACGATGCGATCCGGATCTGAGGGTCGATCCGCTTCACGAGGCCCGCGAGCACCTGACCCGGGCCGCACTCGATCGCCCGATCCGCCCCCATGGCGCGAAGCCGCCGGATGGATTCGGTCCACCTCACGCGACCCGTCACCTGGCGGACGAGCGAGGCGCGAGCCTCCGCGCCCGTGCCGATCGGCGCGGCGTCGACGTTCGTGACGAGCGGGATCGCGAGATCCCGGAACGCGAGCTTCTCGAGGTCGGCCGCCAGCCGGTCGCGCGCGGGGGCCATGAGCTCGCAGTGGAACGGGGCGCTCACCGGGAGCCGCATGGCCCGCCTCGCGCCGCGGTCCTTCGCGAGGACGATGGCCCGCTCGACGGCGGCGGTGCCGCCCGCGATCACGATCTGCCCCGGCGCGTTGTCGTTCGCCACGGAGACGACCCCCAGCCCCTCGGCCCGGGCCGCGTCGCAGATCTCCTCCGCCGCGGCGGCCTCGATGCCGAGGAGGGCCGCCATCGCCCCCTCACCCACCGGCACCGCCTCCTGCATGTAGACCCCGCGCCGGTGCACCGCGAGGACGGCGTCCTCGAAGCTCACGGCGCCGGCCACGACGAGCGCCGAGTACTCGCCGAGCGAGTGCCCGAGAACGATGGCCGGCTTCACGCCGCGCTCCGCGAGAACCCGGGCCGCCGCGACGCTGAGCGTGAGGATCGCGGGCTGGGCGTTCGCGGTCAGCTGGAGCTCGGTCTCCGGCCCTTCGAAGCAAATCCGCGAGAGCCGGTATCCGAGGACGGCGTCGGCGCTCCTGAAGATCTCCGCGGCGAGCGGGTGGATCGACACGAGGGCTCGGCCCATGCCGACCGACTGCGACCCCTGTCCGGGGAAGAGGAAAGCGGGGGATCCGGCCGGCATCCTGGGGCTCCTACCAGCGGACGAGCGCGGCGCCCCACGTGAGGCCGGCGCCGAAGGCCGCGAAGAGGACCCGGTCCCCCGGGCGGATGAGATTCTTCCGGTTCGCCTCGTCGAGCGCGATGGGGATGGACGCGGACGACGTGTTCCCCATCCGCTCGATGTTGAGGAACACCTTTTCCTTGGGCACCCCGAGGCGGCTCCCCACGGCGTCGATGATGCGGGTGTTGGCCTGGTGCGGGACGAAGAGGTCGACCTCCGACGGGGCCACTCCCGCCGCGGCGAGCACCTCGCGGCAGACCTCCTCGATCGATCGCACGGCGAGCTTGAACGTCTCGTTCCCCTTCATCCGGATGAAGTGCAGGCCGGACTTCACGCTCTCGGCCGTCGGAGGGTGGAGCGTGCCCCCCCCGGGGAGCGTGATGTAGTCGGCCATCGAGCCGTCCGCGTGAATGGCCGTGGCGACGATCCCGCGCCCCTCCGTCTCCTCGCCCGAGAGGACGACCGCGCCGGCCCCGTCGGCGAAGAGGATGCACGTGGTGCGATCGCTCCAGTCGAGATACTTGGTCAGGAGCTCGGCGCCGATCACGAGGACGTGGCGATAGGTGCCCGACCGGATGAACTGGTTCGCGATCGACAGGGCGTAGGTGAACCCCGAGCAGCCCGCCGAGAGGTCGAACGCTGCCGCCTTCGTCGCCCCGAGCCGGTGCTGGATGATGCACGCCGTGGACGGGATCGGCATGTCCGGGGTGACGGTCGCGCAGATGACGAGATCGATGGCCGCGGCCGGAGTGTTCGCCATCTCGAGGGCGCGCACGCTCGCCTGGACGGCGAACTGCGACATCGTCTCGCCTTCCCGCGCGACGCGCCGCTCGCGGATTCCCGTGCGCGTCGCGATCCACTCGTCGGATGTCTCGACGAGCTTCTCGAGGTCGAAGTTCGTGACGACCTTCTCCGGAAGCGAGGAACCGGTCCCCCGGATCACCGCGGAGAGCGTCTTCACGTGCCGACCCTCTCGACGACGCGCTTGAGCGAGGGGTCCGAGGCGATCACGTCGTGGATGCGATCGTTCACGCCGCTCGCGGCCGCCTCGGCGCACGCGCGCACCGCGTTCTTGATCGCCTTCGGCGACGAACGGCCGTGCCCGATGATGACCGCTCCCTTCACGCCGAGGAGGGGGAAGCCGCCGTACTCGGCGTAGTCCACCGTCTTCTTGAACCGCTTCAGCGCCGGCCGCGCGAGCGCCAGGCCCGCGCGCGCCAGGAGCGAGCTCTTCAGCTCCTGCTTGAGGAAGACGAGGATCATCTCCGAGACGCTCTCGATGGCCTTCAGCGAAACGTTGCCCGTGAACCCGTCGCAGACGATGACGTCGCAGTTTCCGTTGAAGATGTCGCGCCCCTCGACGTTGCCGATGAAATTGAGGCTGGCCCCGCGAAGCTCCTTGAAGACCTCCTTCGTCAGGTCGTTCCCCTTCGTGTCCTCCTCGCCGATGCTGAGGAGGCCGACGCGCGGGCTGGCGACGTGGAGGATCTCGCGCGCGTAGATGGAGCCCATCACGGCGAACTGGCGGATGTGCTCGGGCCGGCAGTCGACGTTGGCCCCGACGTCCAGCCAGACCGATCGTCCCCTGAGGTTCGGCAGGACCGCGGTGACCGCGGGACGATCGATCCCCTGGATGGTGCCCAGCGAGACCTTCGCGCAGGCCATGACCGCGCCGGTGTTTCCCGCGCTCACGAATCCGTCGGCGCGACCCTCGCGGACCAGGTGGGCTCCGACGCGGATCGAGGAGTGCTTCTTCCTGCGAAGCGCGAGGACGGGCGGCTCGTGCATCTCGATCGTCTCGGGGGCGTGCACGATCTCCATCTCGCCGTCCCGGACCTTCAGCCGCTCCATCTCGGCGCGGATCGCGTCCTCTCGTCCGACGAGCAGGATGCGATGGCCCCACTCGCGGGCGGCCGCGAGAGAGCCTTCGACGACGGCGCGGGGCGCGTTGTCCCCGCCCATCGCGTCAACCGCGATGCGCGCTGGCATCGATCAGACGCGCTCGACCTCGATGACCGCGCGCCCCTTGTAGTATCCGCAGTGCGGGCACACCCTGTGCGGCATCTTGGGTTCGTGGCAGTGCGTGCACTGCGAGAGCGACGGCGCGGTCAGCGAGTCGTGCGTCCTCCGCTTGTCGCGCCGGGTGCTCGAGTGACGTCGTTTTGGATTGGGCATCTGGACTCCTCGGAGGGCCCCAGGGGCCCTCTCCCCTCACCCGTCGCGCCCCCGTGCGCGGAAGCGGGGTGTCCTCCTGGTCGATGTCAGAAGTTCGTGGCGGCGTCGTGACAGGCGCACGCGCTCTCGTTCAGGTTGATCCCGCAATTCCGGCACAGCCCCCGGCACTCGGACGAGCAGAGCGGCTTCATCGGGATCTCGAGGTAGATCTGCTCCACCGCCACCAGCTGGAGGTCGATCGCGTCCCCGTCGTGCAGAAACTCGTAGTCGAGCGCGTCATCGGGTATGTGGACTTCCTTCCCCTTCACCGGGCTCAGCGCGTAGAACAGGTCGAACTCGCGCGCAACGGCGATCTCGAAGCTCTTCAGGCACCGCGCGCACGGAACCTCCACCTTACCCGACAGCGTGCCGATCAGCGAAACCCCTCCCGCCTTGGGAAGGGCCCGGCCGCGCAACACCGCGCCATGTACGAGGATGTTCTCGCCCGGGCCTACGGGGAGGCTCGTTGCGGCGACGGGGAGATTCACCTGGACCCCGTTGGGATCGAGCTCCGTGGCGTGGATGATCACGCCATCCTCCTGAAAAGACGCGAGAGTATACCACCGTGCCCGCGCGAGTCAAAAGAACGGCGATTCGGGGAGGATTCCCGAGCGGAAGGGGCGCCGTCAGTGCTTCAGGCCCTTGAGGGCCTTCGCTGCAACGACGTGAGAGGGAAGGATTTCCAGGGCCTTCTCGTACATCTTGCGGGCCCGGGAGTCGAGCCCCTGGTCCCTGTAGAAGTTGCCGAGGGCGACGAAGAGCTCCGCGTTGAACGGCTCGAGCTCGGTCGCGCGCGCGTAGGCCTCCTCCGCCTGCCGCTGCCACCTGCGGTCCGGGTTCCGGGCGAGAGCCTCCGCCATGAGCTGGTAGGGCAACGCCGACTCGGAGTTGAACTTGATCGCGAGGCGGCAGAACTGGATGCAGTTGTAGAAATCGCCCTCCCGGGAGTACTCGCGCGCCTTCACGAAGTACTTCTCCGCGAGCTTCGTGTTCTGCTCCTGCACCTCCTGGGCTTCGGTCTTGTAGAACTCCTTCCGGCGGTTCAGATCTCCCTCGGAGACGACCGTCTGCACTCCGGGGCCGCTGCGCGTCGCCCTCTGCTCGCGCTCGAGCGCGGCGAGCTCCATGCTGAAGAAGGCCTCGGTGATGCGGGCCTCGATGTGGTCGAGCTCCTTCTTGTACGCCTCGCGGATCGTCTCGGCGAACCGCTCGCGCCGGAAGGTGGCCAGGCGATCGGCGTACGCCGTCCGCAGCAGCTTCGTGGCCGCGTCGGGCGGAACCCCGAGGATCTCGGACGCCGGCTGCCCGCTCATGTGGGCCAGGGCGTCCTTGATCAGGATCTCCTCCTTCTGGGCCCGCGCCCGCGCCTCGTGGTGGCCGGGGATGATCTCCCGGAGGCTGAAAGGGCTCCCGGCGAGCGGCGGATTGAAGACGACGACGCCGAACACCACCAGGCCGTAGGTGAACTTGAGGGCATCGTCGACGCTGTCCGCGGGAACCACCTGCGCCAGCTCCGCCATCGTCATCGAGCCGTCGATCCGGCTGAGGACGAACCCGTGGTGGGGCTTCAGCGCGAGGCGGTGGACCGGCAGGAAGAGGTTTTCGTTCATCCTGAGACGCCCCGGCATCGCGAGGAGGACCTCCCGCAGAGGATCGAAGTTGCTGATGTTCGCGACGCCCTGGAGGATCGACTCGAAGGTGAATAGGACGTCCGGCGTCAGGAGCGTCTCCGCCGGCTTCTCGTCCGCGAAGACGTAGCGCCCCCCCTGCCATCCGAACGCCTCGGAGAGGGCGCGCCGGATGAGCCCGCGAATTCCCGTGGCGAGGCCCTCCCGGGCCACGCTGCCGTTCGCGAGAAGGGCGGTCGCGAGGTCGTGCGCGGTCGTGCAATCGGGGACCATCGCGAGGAGGATCTCCGCGCTGACGATCCCCTCGTCGCGGAGCGCGGCGGCGAGGGTCGGCGCTCCGGCCGGCGATTCGGCGTTGGCCAGCATGCCTCGATCGAAGCGGACGACGCACCTCGGCCCGGCCGACGACTCGAGCGTCAGGGCACCGCTGCGCTCCTGGAGAAAGATGTCGCGCAGCGTCTCGGCCAGGTAGTGGCTGGTGAAGTGCCCCTTCATCCCCTCCTCGAGGGCTCGCGCCGAGGCCGTCGGTGCCGGATCGATTGTCGGTGTCTTCGGCATTCCGCTCCCGGTGGCGACGATATGGAACAATCGCCAATATAGTGAGGTGCGCCGGGACGGTCCACAGTGCTTCCCTTCCATGAGCCGGAGATGCGATGTCGAGCGGTAAGTTCCCATTCCCTCTGAGGTTCGCGGCCGCCGCGGGGATGCTCTGGGCCTCCATCGGGCTCACGGAGGCGGCGGCCGGCCCCGTCGAGCCGTCTCCCGAGGCTCTCGCGGGCATCTCGCTCCTCCATCAGGGGCGCTTCGACGCCGCGTCGGCGGCCTTCGCCGTCATCTCGTCGGGACGCCCTCTGGACCCGGAGGGCCCGTTCTTCGAGGCCTTCGTCTCGTGGTGGAGGCTGCTCGATCGCCCGAAGGACATCGAGGCCCAGAAGCGGTTCGACGAGAGGCTCCAGGACTCGATCGCGCGGGGAGAGGCGCTCCTCGACGGCCCCGACGCTCAGCGGGGGAGAATTCTCGCCGGCACGGCCCTGGTGCTCTCCGCGCAGAGCCGGGCCTTCGCGGGCCGCCATCTTTCGGCCGCCTCCGCGGCGCGGCGCGGGTACCGGCATCTCGAGGCCGCCCTCGCCGAGAACCCCGGGGCCGCCGACGCCGGCTTCGCGATGGGCGCCTACAAGTACTTCGCCGCGCGGATGCCCTGGCTCGTGCGCGCGCTCGGCGTCTTCTTCCGCATTCCGCGGGGCGACGTCGAGGAGGGGCTCGCCGCCCTCCGCGACGCGGAGCTCAACGGCAGGTACTTCCGCGTCGAGGCGAGCCTGCTCCTCACGCACATCTACGCGGACGAGGAAGAGGACGACATGCGGATCGCGCTCGATCACCTGAGGCTCGCCCGTGCCGTCGAGCCGAGATCCCCGCTGCTCGCCGCCGTGGACGGGAGACTGCAGTTCGCGCTCGGGCGGCTCGGAGCCGCCGAGGCGGCGTCGCGGGAGTGTCTCGAGATGTCGCGTACGGAGCCGGCGGTGACACCCGCCGTCCCGGCGCTCGCGCGCGTCCGCCTCGCGCTCGCGCTCTACTACCAGTACGAGCCCCGCGCGGCGGCGGACGAGCTCGCGCCGCTGCTCGCAGCCGGAGAGGACCAGCCGGAAGGCGTCGCGGACTCCGTCCGCTCTCTCTCGGAGCGACTCCGGATGGATCTCGGGGAGCCCCTGCTCCTGGGCGGCGCGAAGACCGTGGAGATGGACGGCCACCAGGAGGCCCCGGCGCGCGTGACCGCTCCCGCCCCGGCCCCGGTGGCGATCGCGGCCGGACTCCAGCGTCTCCACGCCGGCGCCCCGGCGGAGGCCATCGAATCCCTCGCCGCCGCGGTGAACCGGGATCCGAACGATCCCGTCCTGCGCTACCACCTTGGCCGCGCCTACCAGACGGCCGGCCGGAGGGGGGAGGCGGTCGCCGCGCTCACGAGCGCGCTCGAGTCGCCCACGAAGCTTCCGAGAGTGCTCCAGGGGTGGGCGATGATACGGCTCGGCTCGGCCATGGACGGGGACGCCCGGCGGGCGCAGGCCGAGGACTGGTATCGCAAGGCGTCCCAGCTCAAAGGATTCCTCTTCCGCCGCGCCGCGGAGGATCGGCTCCGGCACGACGGAGATCAGCTCCCTCCGGAGGGGTGATCTCCCGGCAGATCCTTCGCGAACGCCTCGCGCACTCGATCCTTCATCACCTTCCCCGTCGAGTTCCTGGGCAGATCTCGGACGATCCGGATCGACCGCGGGACCTTGTAGCGGGCGAGATGCGCTCCGCAGTGCGCCCGAAGCGCGCGCTCGTCGACCGCGGCTCCGGGCCGAAGCACGACCGCGGCATGCGGGACCTCGCCCCGCTGCGCGTCGTCCAGCCCGACGACGGCGGCCTCGGCGACCGCCTCGTGCGCGCAGAGGACCTCTTCGATCTCCCTCGGGTACACGTTCATCCCGCGGTAGATCAGCATCTCCTTGCGGCGCCCGACGATGAAGAGATACCCCTCGTCATCGAGGCGCCCGAGGTCTCCGGTGTGGAGCCAGCCGTCCTTCAGCGCCGCGGCCGTCTCCTCCGGCCGTTCGTGATATCCCTGCATCACGTTGGTCCCGCGGACGACGATCTCCCCGATCTCCCCGCTCGCGGCCCATCCACCGATCTCGGCTGCGATGCGCACCTCCACCCCCGGCAACGGCAACCCTACGGAGCCGGCCTTGCGGACGCCATCGACCGGATTGAAGCAGACGACCGGCGAGGCTTCGGAGAGCCCGTACCCCTCGCACAGGGGCCGTCGCCACGCGCTCTCGAACCGGCCGAGCACCTGGCTCGGGAGCGGGGCGCCCCCGCAGATGTACAGCCGCACGGGATTGAGCCAGCGCGCGAGGAGCCCGGGGGGCCGCTCGGCCATCGCCGCGTAGATGGCCGGCACCCCGAGGAAGATCGTCGGACGGTGCCGCCGGACCGCCACGCCGATCGCGGCGCGATCGACGCCGGGAAGGAGGACGATGCTGAGCCGCGCCATCACCGGCAGCACGAGGCAGACGAGCTGAGTCAGGGAATGGAACATCGGAAGGAAGAGCAGCAGCCGATCCCCCTCACGGAGCCTGACGGCCTCCAGGCACGACCGGGCGTTCGCGAGGAGGTTGGCGTGCGAGAGCATGACCCCCTTCATCCTTCCCGTGGTCCCCGACGTGTACGTGAGGACGGCCACATCGCCGGGCCGCGGCCTTCCCGGGGCCGAGCCGGCGCCCTCGGCGGCCGTGAGATCCTTCCAGTCGACGACGCGCATCGATCCCGGGACCTCGGCCCGCGCTCCGGGCTCGACGTCCACGAGGACGGCGGTCGGGAGGTCGGCGAGCGCGCCGGCCTGCGCGAGGAGAGTCGCGAGGCGCCGCGGCGTGGTGACGAGGCACCGCGCCCTCGAATCCTGAAGGACGGTCACGACTTCGGGAGCGGCGAGGAAGGAGCTGATCGGCACCACGATGCATCCTGCCATCGGGATCGCGTAGAACGCGTGGAGGTACTCGAGGCAGTTGGGAAGCAGGACGGCGACCCGATCACCAGGGCCGAGTCCGAGTCCGGTCAACCCCGAGCCGGCGCGGCGGGCGGAGTCGTGGAGCGAGGCGTACGTCTGGCTCGATCCCGCGCTCAGGATCGCGATCCGCCCGCCGGCGGCCTGCGCCGCGCGCCCCGTGAGATCCGCGAGGGTCAGCTCGGTGCCGTCGAAATCACCCACGCGGAGCCTCCTTCGAGACGCCGGCGGGCCCGGGCGCCCATCGGGCGGGCGCGCAGATTACCAGACCGCGCCCCTCTGTCCTAATATGGCCACCCTCTTCGCCGCCTCGGGGGTCGGCCCTTCATGCAGCGCACCCTGCTCGCCGCCGTTCTTCTCGCGGGGTTTCTCGCGGGCGCCGTGGGGATCTCCATCCTCCTGATCCGGGGCGCGGGATCCGCCGACCCTCTCTCCGCGATCCCCGCGGGGGCGGAAGCCGTCATCGCCATCCCTTCGGCTCCCGATCTGATGCGCGGTCTCGCCAGATCGCGACGGGCGGAAGCGAACGCGGGGGACGATTGGGATCTCGCGGCATCGCTGGTCGGCGAACTCTCCGACGCGCGCGGGCTGACCGTCCAGCCGGAGGGGGCGAGGATGGCGCGCTCGCTCAGGGGCGGCGCCGCCATCGGGCTCCTTCACTCCGCCCGGCACGCATCATCCCCGGATCTGATCGTCGCGGTCGAGCTCGAGTCCCGGGACGACGCGCTCCTCTCCTGGTTCGAGGCGTCGGTGGTGCCGTCGATCGCCGGAGGCGACGCGACGTCGACGCGTCGAACGCATCGTGGCCTCGAGTATCTCGTCGTCAAGGCGCGTGGGACAGGGGTCCATCTCTGCGTCGCGGTGGTGGGCAGGCTGGCCATCGCGACGACGACGCGGGCGGGGATGGAGGAAAGCCTGTCGGCCCTGCTCGGCCATGCGCCCTCCATTTCCTCGTCCCCCTCCTTCCGCGGCGTCCAGCGCGACATCGGGCGGCACGCCGCCCTTCTTGCGTTCGTCACGAAGCCTTTCATCGAGCGGGCGATTCGGGGGGAGAGCGCCGGTGCGGAGGCGAGCCGCGCTGGCTGGCGTCGCGCGGCGGAGGAGGCGCACGCGGAAGCGGCGGCGGTCTCGATTCGCGTGGACGCGGACGGGCTGTTTCGCGAGCAGGCCCGCATCTGGATTCCCGACATGTCCGAGACACTTCTCGGGAGACTCTTCAGGGGACGCCCCCGTCCGATCGCCGCCGCGGAGGAGCTCCCGGAGGGGTTCGCGCTTTACGCCGGGGCCGCCTTCGGCGACCTTGCGCCGCTTGGAGAGACCCTTCCGTCCTGGCTCGGGCCCGCGTTGGGCCAGGATCCCGAGAGCCTGCGCGATCGGCTGGCCGGACTGCAGGACTTCCTCGACTCCGACTTTCGACGGGACTTCCTGACGACGATGGGCGTGCAGGTCGCGATCGCGGCCGATCCCGGCGTCTCCCGATCGGCGGTCGTCGCCCTCGAGCCGACGGACGCGGCCGCCACCAAGCGTCTGCTGCACCGGCTCGATGGGCTGGCACGGGCCGGCGGCGCGTATCGGGGGCCGGGCGAGGAGTCCTCGGGCGTCACCACGTACGCCCTTCCCGGCGGCCTCTCCCCTTCATATCTCGTCTCCGGATCGAGCCTTCTGGTAGGCGCCTCGCCGGATGCGCTCGCGACGCTCAGGGGGCGCAGGCGGCACGGCGACCGCATCCCGAGGGCCGAAGGACCGCTCGCCTTCGACCCGCCCGCCCACGTGGTCCTCGCGGTCGACACGGAGCTCGCCCTGGGCTGGCTGCGGCGGCATGCGCCCTCGCGTAAGAGCGTTTCGTCCGAGGCGTGGCTGCGGAAGATCGCGGATCTTCTCCCCGTCGCATCCGAGCCGCTGCCGAGGACGCGGGTTCGCTTCGTGGTTACCCGCGACGGCATTTCCGCCGAGTGGATCAGCCCGGCCTCTCCGACCCTGCTGACCGCATTGATCTGGATGACGCCGGGGCCGGAGGCCCCTGAAGCCGACGACGCGGGTCCGATCCCGCCGGCCGAAGGGTCCCGTCCCTAGGGCGACTCACGCCGCCTCCGCGCCGCCTGCGACGGTTCTCCTCCCGCGCGCATCTCACCCCGTGGAGGTCGTCCCCGCGACCCATTTGCGACCCCGTTGGACGCGCCTCCGCGATGCGATCCAAGGAGGATGTCGAGATGAAGCGCAGCCCCCAGAAATTCCTTTTCCTTTCCCTGGTGCTGTGTTGCGGCGCGGCGGCCGCCGCGCTGGCATGGCCTGCGCCCTCCGCCGCGCCGGCCGCACCGCCCGCCCCGAAGGCCATCACCCGACCGACGGCCGCTCCCGCGCCGATGGCATCACCGAGACCGGCCGAGCCTCCGGAGCCCCCTGAACCGCTTGAGCCGCCGAATGCGTTCACCGAGGTGGACGGCGACGGGGATGGAGTCGTCGTGCTCTCCGGACGCTCGACGTGGCTCGGCGTTCAGATCGACGACGTCACCGAGTCGAGGGCGGCGGAGTTGAAGCTGCGGGACGCGTACGGCGCGCTCGTGACACGGGTCGAGGAGGCGAGCCCGGCGGGAAGGGCGGGAGTCCGGGAGAACGACGTCATCGTCTCATTTCAGGGCCAGCGCGTGGAGAGCACGTCTTCCCTCCGGCGGTTCGTGCGCGAGGCGCCCGCCGGAAGAACCGTCGCCGTGGGAATCCTCAGGGACGGCTCGGAGCGGACGTTGAGCGTGAAGCTCGAGGCGAGACCGGCCCGGAGCTTCAAGCTCGGCGCGCTGCCGCAGATGAATTTCAAGGAGTTCTCCATGCCACGCGCGTTCTGGACGGGCGGCGGTCCGCGCCTCGGCGTCGGGGTCAGCGATCTGAGCTCGCAGCTCGGCGAATACTTCGGCGTGAAGTCCGGTGACGGCGTCCTCGTCACGGAGGTCTTCGACGGGACGCCGGCGGAAAAGGCCGGCCTGAAGGCGGGTGATGTCATCGTGAGGATCGACCAGGACAGGATTTCCGGGACCGGCGACATTCGCGACGCCCTTCGTGACAAGGCCGGGAAGGATGTGGAGGTCGTGATCGTGCGCGATCGGCGCGAGATGACGATCAAGGCAACGCTGGAGGAAGAGAGCGAAGGAGATTCCCGTTCCTTCCTCCCCGGAAGCATCCGGCGCCAAGTTCTCGACGAGACGCGTCGCGCGATGCTCGAGGCCCGCGCCGCGTCGCTCGAAGCCGAAGCCGCGCGGCGCGATGAGCGGATCCGGGCGAGGGAGGTCCGGCGGGACGTGCTTCGATCGCAGCGGGACGCAGCGCGCGAGCTGTTGCGCTCGTTGCGGACTTCGGGAGACCTGATGGCGATCTGATCCCGAGCGAATTCTCAAGCCTGGGAGGCTCACGCGCGAGGCACCCCCCGATCCACCTCCCCCGCCCGCCGGAGCCTCCCACGACTCCCCTCCCGCGCACGCGGCTCGATCCCGCATCGAAGACGCGGCATCATCCCCATCGATGACCCGTACTCCAGGGCCTGGCGATCCAGCGCGTCCACGGCTCGGGGAGGCTTCGGCAGGCTGCGGGACGACATCGCGACCGGGGTCGAGGGCAAGCCTCTTCCCTCCGATCACAAGTCGGCGTTACGGAAGCTGGTGGGCCTGTTCGATCCCGCCGCCCCTGGCTGCTGACAGGGGCGCATTCGTCGCGTACAGTGAGAGTACGCGCGCGACGTATTCAATCGTCTCGCGATACGGAGGGACGCCGCCGTACTTCCTCACCGCCCCCGGCCCGGCGTTGTACGCCGCCAGCGCGGGGACGAACCTTCCTCCGCTCTTCGCGAGCAGCTCGTGAAGGAGCCTGGCCGCCCCGTCGATGCCCTGCGCGGCGTCGAACGGGTCCGACACTCCGAGATCGCGAGCCGTGCCGGGCATGAGCTGTGCCACTCCCATCGCGCCTTTCGGTGAGATCGCAAGCGGATTGAAGCCGCTCTCCACCTCGAGGACGCGACGGAGCAGTTCGGCGTCGACTCCGTATCGGGCGGCGGCGCTCTGGACCAGCGCGTTGTAGTCCCTCTCTGCGGGGAGCGCCGGAGGGGGGTCGGCGGCCGGAGCCGCTCCGGAAGGT
The DNA here is from genome assembly GCA_016195325.1 of Acidobacteriota bacterium. Classification (NCBI taxonomy): domain Bacteria; kingdom Pseudomonadati; phylum Acidobacteriota; species Acidobacteriota bacterium. Next base: position 57,660 of record JACPZX010000114.1, on the reverse strand, counting down.
TCGGGTGGACTTGCGGGCACTGCCACGCCGGACGCAGCCGGGGCCGCGGGTTCGACTTCCTTCGAATCGGGCGCGACGCTCTCGTCGGAGACCGGCGCGCAGGACGTGATGCGCGAAGCGTCCACGGTGATCGATCCTCCGCCGGCAAGCGTCAGCGTCGCTTTGCCGGCCAGGAGATCGACGGCTTCGACCCGCAGGGTCGCGCCCGTCTTGAACCGAACCTCCAGCGCGGCAAACGCGGAGGAGCCCGACATCAGGAGGAAAAGGATCGCGGCGAGTCGTTTCATTTGCGAAGACTATACGGCGATCGAGAGGACTCCGCCAGCCGGTCCTGAGCCCCTCCGGCCCTACGGGCGCCCAAACCGCCGTTCGATCGCGCGATGCTCCCACCTGAGGATCGTCGGGCGGCCATGCGGACATCTGAGCGGCGCGCGGCACTTCAGAAGAGTCTCGAGAATCCAGATCGACTTCTCCGTCGTGAGATCTCCCGGGACCTTGACGGCCGCGTGGCAGGCGGCCGTGGCGAGCATCCGGCGCCGCCGCTCCTCGATGCCCACGGGGCGATCGTCCCCCACGGCGGTCTCGGCCAGGATCTCGAGAACCAGCGCTTCGGGATCGGCATCTCCCAGCGGCGCGGGAACGCCGCGGACGAGGATGGCGTCCGCGCCGAAAATCTCGGCGTCGAATCCCAGCGGCGCCAGCTCCGCGGGAAGCCGCTCGGCCGCTTCACGCGAGGCGAGGGGGAGCGTCACGGTCCGCGGGAACATCAGCGCCTGGGTCGGGGGGGCCGAGGCGTCGAATGCGCGCGCCATCAGCTGTTCGTAGAGGATGGTCTCGTGCGCGGCGTGCTGATCGACGAGGAGGAGTCCCATCTCGTCCTGCGCGAGGATGTACCCGTTGCGATACCGGCCCAGAACAGCGGGAGCGCTCCCCTGGAGCGTGAAGATCTCTTCGTCCGGCGTCGCCGTCCGGCCCGCGGGGCTCTCGCTCTCTCGCACGAACGATGGAAATCGCCTTACCGGCGTCTCCGCCTTGGTGACGTATGAAGACGCCGCCTCGAAGACGCGTGTCCTCAGACCCTCGAGGCCGGGAGTACCGCCAATCGGTCGCGGAGGGAAGGCCGCCGATCGGCCGACCGCCGCATCGCGCGAGCTCATCGCCCCCGCGAGTCCCTGACGGATCGCCTCCCGCACGAGATCGTGAACCCGTCCCGGCTCGGCGAATCGCACCTCGGCCTTCGCCGGATGCACGTTGACGTCCACCTGGGAGTGCGGGAGGTCCAGAATCACGTGACACGACGCGGCCGACCCCCTGGGCAGCATCTCGTCCAGAGCCCGCGACGCGGCTCCGGCGAGAACACGGTCTTTCACGACCCGCCCATTCACGACGAATCGCCGCGCTCCTCGTCCCCCGCCGCCGGTGCCTGTCCCGCCGATCACGAACCCCGACACGGAGACGCCTCCCCGCTCGCCGCGGATCGGGACGGCCGTGCGGGCTCGCTCCGGGCCTTCGAGCTGCGCGAGGCGCTCCGCGAGCTCCCGGCAGGGCGGCAGATCCAGGATGCGGCGATCGGCGTGCTGAAACCTGAAGCGAACGTCGATGCGCGCGAGCGAGAGCGCCGCGACGGCCTCGACCAGGTGCGCCATCTCGGTCGCGGGCGCTCGCAGAAAGCGGAGGCGCGCCGGAGTGTTGAAGAAGATATCCGCGGCGCGGACGGTGGTTCCCTTCGGGTGCGCCGCGGGTCCCGAGGCGAGATGGCGGCCGCCTTCCGCCACGACCCGCGATCCGGCCACGCCGTCCGTGCTCGTCGTCAGAGTGAAGCGGGTCACCGCCGCGATGGACGGCAACGCCTCTCCGCGAAAGCCAAGGGTGGGGATCTCCTCGAGTGAGGATCCGGATCCGATCTTGCTCGTCGCGTGGCGCTCCAAGGCCGCGATCGCATCGTCGGCGTCCATCCCCTCGCCGTCGTCCCTCACCTCGATCGCGCGCCGACCCCCCTCCTCGACGCGGACCTCCACGGATCGCGCCCCTGCGTCGAGCGAGTTTTCGAGCAGCTCCTTCACGATCGATGCGGGGCGCTCCACGACCTCGCCCGCCGCGATGCGATTCACGACGTTGTCCGGGAGAACTCGAATCCGCCCCATGCGTGCTCCGGTGAGGCGCGACGGCCGCGCTCGCGATCAATCTATCCGATGATCGTCGCTCGATGGTGGGAATCGCAAGCGTGTCCGACTAGAATCCCCGCGCCCCGCGGGAGCGCCACCGGCTCCCGGGCAGGGCGCCACTCCGGCATCGTGCCGGCTCGTGAAGGGACTCGAGAGATGCCGAAGCGACTGCTCCCGCTCGCCGGATCCGCGGCCTATCTCCTCGCGCTCGGGTGCGCTCTCTCCGTCCCTTCGCATCTCGGCGCGGAGTCCCCGGCCGTAAGAACGATTGCGCGATGGCTCTTCGACGAGGGGAAAGGGGACGTCGCGGGCGACGGCGCCGACGGGGCGACCAACGGGAAGGTGATCCGTGCTCTCTGGGCGGACGGGCGATCGGGGAAGGCGCTCTCGTTCGAGGACTACTCCCTGAAGGACTACCTGCACCCGAAGGTCGCCGACGCCACCCGCGTCGTCGTCCCGCACGCCGATCGGCTCAACCCAGCGGGGTCCTTCACGCTCCGGGCCGTGATCTTCCCGACGCGGGATCCGGTCTACTACGGGGGGATTTTCGAGAAGGGGCGCGGCTACGGCGCGTCGTACCGGTTGATCGTTCTCCGGGGGCTCATGGTCCGGGCCGAGATCGGGTCCGCACTCGTTCGAGTGACGAGCGACGCCTCCCTGTCCCTGAACGCGTGGCACGACGTCGAGATGGTCTTCGACGGAGCGTCGGTCGCGCTCCGGATCGACGGGAAGGAGGTCGGAAGAACCCCCGCAGCGCCGGGGGCCCTGAACAATCGTGAAGACGCGGTGATCGGCGAGCGTTTTTCGGGGCGTGTCGACGAAGTGAGCCTGACCGTCCCCTAGTTCCTGCCGGAAACCCGTCGCTTCCGGCGCTTCATCACGGGGGTCTTTCGCGAACCGGCTTCGAGCGACATCGGCGCCACGGTCCGGGGAAGCAGCGCCGCCGGCACGTGCGCCATTCTCGAGGAGTGCTGCTCGGCTGCGATTCTTGAGATCCTCTCGATCGCCTCGCTCTGGATCTGGCGCACGCGCTCTCGCGATATCTTGAGGCGGCCACCGATCGACTCGAGGGTGTGCTCCCTTCCGTCCTCCATGCCGTACCGCAGGCGCACCACGGTTCGGTGTCGCGGCGGCAGGCGATCGAGGAGTCGGGCGATGTAGTCGCGAACCTCCTCCTCGTAGATGTCCTTGAGAGGGTTCGCGGCGTTCATGTCCTCGACCTCGATGCCTCCCTCACGATCGGGATCGGCGCGCCGGTCGAGAGAGATGGGTTGCTGCAGTCGTCGCGCCGACTCCCACTCCTTGTACGCGACGATCCCCGACGCGTTGATTCGCCGCTCGACGTCGATCTCACCGCCCTGTTTCTTCGTGCGGGCCCTCTCGAGCATCCTGTCGACGCGGCGGAGCTTCTGGTGCATGTGGACGGGAATGCGGATGAGATCCTGTTTGTCGCAGATCGCGCGGGCGAGAGCCTGCCGGATCCACCAGGAAGCGTACGTCGAGAATCGCGTCCCCTTGCGGGGGTCGAACTTCTCCGCGGCTCTCATCAGCCCGATGTTTCCTTCCTGGATCAAGTCCTGAAGCGGCAGCCCGGCGGAGCGGTATCGTTTCGCCCAATAGATGACCAGTCGGAGGTTTCTCTGAATGAGCTCTTCGAGGGCCCTGGGATCGCCCTTCGCCGTCTTCTTGGCGATGGCGCGCTCCCCCTCCGGCGTCAGGAGCTGCCACCGGGAGATTTCGCGGAGGTACTGCTCCAGAGACTCGGCGGTCTCCGAGGCCGTTTCCTCGGTGTTCGGCGCGGGGGCATCCTCGGCTGCGGCGCCGACCGGCTGGACCTCCTCGTCGAGAGCGTCAAGCGTCCGATCCATCATCGAGCTTCCTTCCTATCGCCGACCATCGGTTGGGATGGTTCAGAGCCAAACAGCGGTGAACACCTAGCACGGTGTGTGCCACGTCCCGGAGAGTCTGCCGGGGAGAAGCCCGACGTCTCGGATCCGGAGCCACCCTTCTTAAGGTGCTGATTCCAGTGCATCGGCTGGCCTGGAGCTGGAGTACACCGCGGACCTCTGAAGAGAAGAACCCCGAACCTGGACAGAAACTGTCCGGAGAAAGGTACACCCCTGTCACATCCTCCGGGGGCGGAAGGCGCTCCGGAGGATCAGGGGCTCTGGGGTTTGACGGTTCGGACGACGAGGTGATTCGTCACGGAGCTCACGCCACGGAGGCCGTAGACGAGCCGCTCGGCCCGCAGCCGGTCCGCAGGCGTGGGCACGGCACCGTCGAGTGTGACCTCTCCCTCCGGTGATGCCTTCACGCCAAGGCTCTCAACCGCCCCGAAGATGAGCTTCTCCCCGAGCAGCGCCTCGACGCGACGCTTGAGCTGGTCGGGTGAGACTGAAACCGGGACGAGGCGGAGATGGTTCACGATCGCAGTCGCCCCGCGCACCCGGGAGACGCTCTCCTCCGCGTCCATCCGATCGCGCGCCACCGGGACGTCCCCGTCGAGGGTAATGACGCTTCCCTGGACCGAGACGGAGATTCGGAACCCGCGCAGCCGCGGAAGGCCGCCGAGCGCCCGGTCGGCGTCCACCTCGATCCCCGAATCGTCGCGATCGACCCGGGCCACCTGCAATTGATTGTCCACGCCGGCGACACCGCGGACGCCCGACGCGAGGCGCTCCACCTCGGATCGATCAAAGAGAGACGAGACCGTTCCGGTCAGCACGAGCCCGCCGGCCGTGACCTCTGCGGTCACGGCGGAGACGTCGAGCCCGGGGCGCCCGCTCACGCGCGCGAGGACGGCCGTCGCGATCGTCGCGTCGTCCGGGGCGGGCCCCCGCACGGGGCGGGCCTCCACGGCGAACACGGCCGTCACGGCGATCGCCAGCAGCGCGAACGCCGTTCCCAGGACCTCGACGATCCGTCTCATCCAGTCACCCACCCCCTCAGCGTGGATCACGCCCCAGTGCGGCGCAACCCCGCCTTCGTCCGTCGTCACGCGTTTCTCGGGTGCGCCTCGGCGAAACTGATCGCGTACTCGATCACCGACCGCGCGACGTCCAGCCCGGTGGCCGCCTCGAGCCCTTCGAGGCCGGGGGAGGCGTTGATCTCCATCACCTTCGGCCCCTGCTTCGAATCGAGCAGATCGACTCCAGCGAGCTGCAGACCCATGACGCGCGTTGCCATGAGCGCGGCCCGCTCGTGGGATGGGGGAAGCTTCAACGGCGTCGCCCCGCCTCCTCGGTGGATGTTCGCCCGGAACTCTCCGATGCGGGCCTCGCGCCGCATCGCCGCCACCACCCGATCGCCGACGACGAGCGCCCGGATGTCCTTCCCCTCCGACTCCTCGACGAACTCCTGGATGAGGATGTCCTGGCCGAGGTTCCAGACCGTCTCGATGATCGACTCCACCTGCTCGACCTTCTCAGCGAGCATCACGCCGATACCCTGCGTCCCGCGGATGAGCTTGAGGATCACGGGGACGCCTCCCACCTTGCGTATCGCGCTCCGGATCTGATCGGGATTGCGCGCGACGACGGTCCGGGGGATGTCCACGTCGTGTCTGGTAAGGAGCTGGAGGCTCCGGAGCTTGTCCCGCGCCCGGGCGATCGGCTGCGAATTGTTGATCAGCGGCACGCCCATCATGTCGAACTGGTTCACGACGGCGAGGCCGTACTCCGTGATCGAGGCCCCGATGCGGGGGATGACGACGTCGAAGCTGCGGAGCGGATGCTTCCCGTCGCGATAGTAGACCGACGGGGTTCGCCGGCCCAGATGGAGGTAGCAGTCGAGAGGGTCCACGACCCGGGCCTCGTGCCCCATCTCGCGGGCGGTCTCCACCAGCCGCCGCGTGGAGTACAGGCTGCGCCGTCGCGAAAGGATGAGGATGCGCATGTCTCAGCCCGCGCGCCTGAAAGGCCTCAGGCCTTTCGGACAGACTCCTGAGCGGCCGCGAGGCGGGCGATCGGGACCCGGTACGGCGAGCACGAGACATAGTCCAGCCCGGCGCGATGGAAGAACGCCACCGACGCCGGATCCCCTCCGTGCTCTCCGCAGATACCGATCTTCAGACCCGCCCGGGATTTTCGCCCCTCGGAGACCGCGAGCTCCACGAGACGGCCCACGCCCGCCGTGTCGAGGCTCTCGAAGGGATCTCCCTGGATCACCCGGCTCTCGACGTAGAACGGAAGGAAGTTCTTCGTGTCGTCGCGGCTCAGGCCCCAGGTCATCTGCGTCAGGTCGTTCGTGCCGAAGGAGAAGAACTCGGCGGTCTTCGCGATTTCTCCGGCGATGAGGGCCGCGCGCGGGACCTCGATCATCGTCCCGACGAGGAAGGGCACATTTCTCCCCGTCCTGGCGAAGACCTCCGAAGCGACCTGGCTCACCGTCCTGTCCAGCCGGCGAAGCTCCTCCGCGGTCCCGACGAGGGGGATCATCACCTCGGGATGGGGCGCCCCGCCCTCGGCGGCGATCTCGCAGGCCGCCTCGAAGATCGCCCGGGCCTGCGCCTCGTAGATCTCGGGATATGTGATGCCGAGGCGGCAGCCGCGATGGCCCAGCATCGGGTTGGCCTCCTTCAGCATCTCGACGCGCGCCCGGAGTCTCTCGAACGGGACGCCCATCACGCCGGAGAGTTCCCGGATCTGGTCCGCTTCGTGAGGGAGGAACTCGTGGAGAGGCGGGTCGAGCAGGCGGATCGTGACCGGAAGCCCGTCCATCGCGCGGAAGATCCCGGCGAAATCGGAGCGCTGCATTGGAACGATCTTCTCGAGCGCGCGGCGCCGGCCGTCGACGTTGTCGGCGAGGATCATCTCGCGGACGGCGAGGATTCTCTCCTCCGCGAAGAACATGTGCTCCGTCCGGCAGAGTCCGATTCCCTGGGCGCCGAGCGCGCGGGCCACCGCGGCATCGTGCGGGGTGTCGGCGTTCGCCCGGACCGACATCCGGCGGGCGCCGTCGGCCCAGGACAGGAGCGCGTCGAAATCGCGGAAGCTCTTCGACTCCTCGGGCTTGAGCGTCTTCTCGACCAGAACCCGCAGGACTTCGGGGGGCGACGTGCGGATCTCCCCGGCGATCACCTCTCCCGAAGTGCCGTCGATCGAGATCGGATCCCCTTCCCGAAGCGTCCTCGTCCCCACGACGATCGACGCGCCATCCGCGGCGAACTGGAGGGCTCCGCAGCCGACCACGCAGGGCTTGCCCATGCCGCGGGCGACGACCGCGGCGTGGGAGGTCATCCCTCCCCGCGCGGTGAGGATCCCGGCGGACACCTCCATCCCGGTGATGTCCTCGGGGGATGTCTCGGCGCGCGCGAGGATGACGCGGCGGCCCCCGCCCGCCGCCGCGTGCATGCGCGCCGCGGCCTCCGCGCTCAGCGCGAGGGCTCCGGACGCGGCGCCCGGGCCCGCGTTGAGTCCCTTCGCGAGGAGGCGCCCCGCGCGGAGCGCGGCGGCTTTCTCGGAAGGATCGAACGTCGGCGCGAGAATGTCGTTGAGCCTCTCGGCCTTGACGCGCGAGAACGCCTCCTCCTTCGTGATCATCCCCTCGGCGGCCATCTCGACCGAGATCCGGACCGCCGCCAGCCCGGTCCTTTCCCCGCGACGCGTCTGGAGCGCGAAGAGCCTTCGCTTCATGATGGTGAACTCGATGTCCTGCATCTCGCGGAAGTGCTTCTCGAGGCGCTGGGCGATGCCGGTCAGCTCCCGGTAGATCGCCGGCATCGTCGTCTCGAGAGACTTCGACGCAGGATTGGCCCCGGAGATCGGCTGCGGCGTGCGAATGCCGGCGACGACGTCCTCACCCTGGGCGTTCGGAAGGAACTCGCCGTAGATTCCCGTCTCGCCCGTCGCCGGAGACCGCGTGAAGGCGACTCCGGTGCCGCAGTCGTCCCCGAGGTTGCCGAAGACCATCGCCTGGACGTTGACGGCCGTCCCCCATTCCTGCGGGATCCTGTTGATTCTCCGGTACGCGATCGCGCGATCGTTCATCCACGAGCGAAAGACCGCCTGGATCGCCCCCCACATCTGATCCCCGGGCTCCTCCGGGAACGGGACCCCCGCATGGCGTCGCGTGGCCTGCTTGAACTCCTCGACCAGCGCCTTGAGGTCGTCGGCCGGCAGATGGCGATCCTCCTGGACCCCGCGCCTCTTCTTCGCGGCCTCGAGCAGGGGGTGGTAGATCTCCTCGCGGCTCACCCCCATGACGACGTCGCCGTACATCTCCACGAGACGGCGATAGCAATCGTACGCGAACCGGGGATCTCCGGAGTCGGCGATGAGACCTTCGATGGTCCTGTCGTTGAGCCCGATGTTCAGCACGGTGTCCATCATGCCGGGCATCGAGGCGCGGGCCCCCGAGCGCACCGAGACGAGGAGGGGCGCCTTCGGATCGCCGAACCTCCTCTGCATCCGCTCCTCCACCTTTCGAAGGGCCGCGGCGACGTCGTCGCTCAGAGCCGGGGGAAAGGCCTTGTGCTCGAGGTAGGCGATGCACACCTCCGTCGTGATGGTGAACCCGGGGGGCACGGGGAGCCCGAGCCGGCTCATCTCCGCGAGGTTCGCCCCCTTGCCGCCGAGAAGCTCTTTCATGCCGCCGTCGCCGTCGGCGGACCCGCCGCCGAACTGGTACACCCGCCGCGTCGCGTTCGTCATCGTCCACTCCGAGTCGAGGCGGCCGTCTCCTCCGCTTCACCCTCGACGACGATCTCCGCGAAGTCCGCCTCGCTGGAGAGAAGGCGCTGGAGATCGGCGAGGAGCGCGAGACGGTTCGCGCGTGTTTTTTCGTCCGGATCCATCACGAGAACTCTGTCGAAGAAGAGGTCCACCTGGGGGCGCAGCGACGCGATCGCCTTGAGGGCGGCGGCGTGGTCGCCGGTCCCGGCGAGCTCCGAGGCCCTCCCCCGGGCCCGCACCAACGCACCATGGAGTTCCGTCTCGGCCCCCGGCTGGAGGCGCGCGGCGTCGAGCGCGGCGTCAGCGTCGAAGAGATTCTTCTCCTTCGCCTGCGCGAGGATGTTGCGGACGCGCTTCGCCGCGGCCGCCAGCGCGAGGAAATCGTCTTCGCCTCGCAGGCCGTTGAGCGCCCCGGCGCGCCGCCACGCCACGACGGGAACCGACGATCCCGCCGCGAGAGCCGCCCGCGCGGCGTCGAAGCGGATGCCCGACTCCTCCATCAGGAACTGGAGGCGTTGCCTGAAGAACCCGGAGAGGGCCGCCGCGGCATCCGGGCCGGACGGGAGAACCCCCGCCCCGCGCGCGGAGAAGGCGCTCCGGAGCACAGGCTCGAGGTCGAGCGGCATCCCGTTCTCGACGAGGATTCTCAGCACCCCGAGCGCCGCGCGTCGCAGCCCGTACGGATCGGAGGAACCCTTCGGGACAAGCCCTGCGCCGAAGCACTGCACGAGAGTGTCGATCTTGTCGGCCAGCGCGAGGATGGATGCCGGGCCGCGGGACGGGAGGGGGCCCGTCGCGGACGCCGGGAGGTAGTGCTCTTCCATCGCCCGGGCCGTCCCCTCGGGAAGCCCCTCGAGCCGCGCGTAGATCCCGCCCATCACTCCCTGGAGCTCCGGAAACTCCCCCACCATGTGCGTCGTGAGATCGACCTTGCAGAGACGGAGGGCGAGATCGAGATCTCCCTCGTGAGATCCGTCCGGCGCCGTCGCGGCGATCTCGCCCGCCATGCGCCCCATGCGCTCGACCTTGGTCGCGTAGGTGCCGAGCCTGGCGTGAAAGCTCACGCGCTCGAGATCGCCGACGCGCGCCTCGAGAGACCTCTTCCGATCTTCCTCGAAGAAGAACTTCGCGTCCGCCAGGCGGGCCCTGAGAACCCACTCGTTCCCGCGGCGGATGAGCCCCTGCGCGTCGTTGTCGGTGGTGAGGACCGCGAGGAACGCGTTGGTGACTCGCCCTCCGTGTCCGTCCACCGTCAGGTATTTCTGGTGGTGCCGCATCGTCGTGAGGAGAACCGCGTCCGGAAGCGCGAGGTACTCGGGGTCGAAGGACCCCCGAACGAGCGCCGGGTGCTCGGTGAGGAAGATCAGCTCCTCCACCAGATCGGGGTCGGGGCGCACCGTCCCTCCCGCGGCCTTCGCCTCGCGCGCGGCGAGATCGAGCAGGATCCGCCGTCTCTCCGAGATCGAGACGACCACCTGCCCCTTCTCCCGAAGTACGTTCTCGTACTCAACCGCGCTCGCAACCTCGTGGGGCCCCGCCCCGAGGAAGCGGTGACCGCGAGTCGCGCGGCCGCTCCGGACCCCCATGAACTCGAACGGGATGATGGCGCCGTCGAGAAGGGCGAGGATCCACTGGACGGGGCGCACGAAGAAATGGCCGCGATCTCCCCATCTCATCATCTTGCCGAACCGCATCGCGCCGAGGATCGAGGGAAGCGCCCCCGCGAGGATCTCGTCCGCGGTCCGGCCGACGATCGCCTTGCGCGCGGCGAGCACCTCTCCTTTCGGAGTCGCGACCGTGAGGAGATCGGCGACCGCCACTCCCTGTCCCTTGGCGAACCCGAGGGCTGCGCGCGTGGGCTCCCCCCGGGCGTCGAACGCGGCGCTCTTCGGCGGGCCGGTGATGGTCTCCTGGCGATCCGGCTCGCGCTCGGCGACTCCGCGGATCAGGGTCACGAGGCGCCTCGGACCGCCGAGCTCGTTCGACGCCGTCGCGCCCGGCGCGAGGGGGCCGAGCGCCCCGCGGACGGCCGCGGCGAGATCGTCGAGGGCCTTCGGGATCATCGGCGCGGGAATCTCCTCGCAGCCTACTTCGAGCAGGAATGTCCGCCCGTCAGGCACCGGCCGCCTCCTCGCCGCCGAGCGGGAACAGGAGGCGGCGGCGATCGTCGAGGTACAGCTTCGCGGCCTCGCACGCGAGGGTCCGGACTCGTCCGATGTACGCCGCCCGCTCGGCCACGCCAATCGCTCGCCTCGCGTCGAGCACGTTGAAGACGTGGGAGCACTTGAGGCAGGCCTCGTACCCTGGAAAGTAGAGCCCCTCGGCGAGGAGCCGCTTCGACTCGCGCTCGTGCATGTCGAAAATCCTACGGTGCATGTCGACGTCGGCCAGCTCGAAGCACTGCTTGCTCAGCTGGTACTCCTCGATCTTCCGGACCTCGCCGTAGCGGATCGGGGGGGCGCCCGGCGCGCCCGAGGCCCAGGGAAGATCGAAGATGTTGTCGATGTTGTTCAGGAACATGCAGATTCTCTCGATGCCGTACGTGATCTCCGCGGACGTCGTGTGGAGCTCGATCCCCCCCGACTGCTGGAAGTACGTGAACTGCGTGATCTCCATCCCGTCACAGAGAACCTGCCACCCGACTCCGCCCGCACCCAGGGTGGGCGACTCCCAGTTGTCCTCCTCGAACCGGATGTCGTGCGCCGACGGATCGATGCCGAAGGCCCGAAGCGACTCGAGGTAAATCTCCTGCACATCGTCGGGGTTCGGTTTGAGGATGACCTGGAACTGGTAATACTTGAGGAGCCGGAAGGGGTTCTCCCCGTACCGTCCGTCCGCCGGGCGCCGCGACGGCTGCACGTAGGCCACCTTCCAGGGCTCGGGGCCGAGAACGCGGAAGAAAGTGTCGGGGCTCATCGTCCCCGCGCCGACTTCGAAGTCCGAAGGCTGCGTGATGAGGCACCCCTGCTGAGACCAGTAGCGCGTCAGGGCCAGGATGAGATCCTGGAGGTTCATCGCGTGCGCTCCATGAGGACCTGATCGAGGAAAGCGCTCGAGCGGAACGGGTGGCCCACGAATGAGACGAGCGCGGAGTTCGTCGCCGCCGCGATCTCGTCCAGGGCGCGCCGGGGGAAGACGGCGTCCGGGAGCGCCGCCGGCTTCGCGCGCCGGAACGCCGCGGCGACGGAGAGCGCGGCGACGGAAAGCGGCAGGGTGCGCTCCGGCGCGCCCCTGGCGCAGCCGGGGCACATGGCCGCCCCTTCGGTGACGGAGACCCTCGCTCCCTGCCCCGACAGATCGGCGCCGCATCGATCGCACGCGTCGAGATCGGGGAAGATGCCGTGAAGCCGGGCCGTCCAGTACTCGAAATAGCGCAGGACCACCGCCGCCGTCGCCCCGCCGCGAAAGGCGTCGAGCGTCGCTCCGATGAGCCGATAGTACCGCCGATCGGGCTCCTTCTCTCTCACGAATTCGCCCGCGATCTCGCTGACATACGCCAGGGACGCCGCCACGACGATCTCCTTCTGGAGCGCAAAGGCCGCCTCGATCAGCTCGACGTCGTCGAGCCGGACGATCTCCTGCCCCTCCTTCTCGAAATACCCGACTCGCACCCTGTTGAGCCTTTCGAGCCTGCCCCCGAACCGCTTGACGCTCCGGGCGGCGCCATGCGCGAGTCCCCGGATCTTTCCGTCGCTTTCGGTAAAAAGCGTGACGAGCTTGTCGCGCTCACGCCACGGTACGGCGTCGAGCACGAAGGCTTCCGCGGTGCGCGGGGGCACGGCCGGTCCGGCTCAGCCCCCGGCGGCCGCGGGGAGGAAGTGCTTCACCATCTCGAAGTAGACCACCATGCCGAGTATGTCCATCAGGCTGGTCAGGAACGGTCCCGTCGCGATCGTCGGATCCACCGAGATTCTCGCGCACACCATCGGCAGGAACGACCCCACAGCGGCGGCGAGGATCATGATGAGAAAGATGCTCGCGCCGATCACGGGCGCGGCACGGAACGGGATGTCTCCCAGGAAGAAGTAGGAGGCCACCGAGAGGACCACGCCGTATCCGGCCCCGAGGATGCCGGCGATCCGGACCTCCCGGAGCAGGACCGCGCCGATTTCCTTCAGGGCGAACCGTCCCGTGGCGAGGCCGCGCACGACGATCGTCGCGCTCTGCGTGCCGATGTTCCCCCCCATGCCGACGAGCATCGGAAGGAAACCCACGAGGAAGAAGACGGGCTGGATGGAGTCCGTGAACGACGCGAAGATGCTCACCGCGAGAACCCCCTCGATGAGCGACACGGTCAGCCAGGGCAGGCGGTGCTTCGCCGCGATCAGGGTGGATCTCTGGAGGCGCTCCTGGTCGGACGTCCCGGCGAGCTTGTAGAAGTCCTCCGTCGCCTCCTCCCGGATGACGTCGATGACGTCGTCGACGGTGATGATCCCCATCAGCTTGTTTTGATCGTCGACAACGGGCACGGCCAGGAAATCGTACTTGGAGACGAGCTTCGCCACCTCCTCCTGGTCGGTGTCGGTCTTCACCGAGACGATGTTGGCCATCATGATGCTCTTGATGGGGGTGCCGGGCTCGGCCAGGATGAGCTGCCGCATGGAGACGACGCCGAGAAGATGGTTTCGCTCGTCGGTGACGTAGAGGTAGAAGACCATCTCCACGTCGCTCTTCCCTCGGAGCGCCTTCACCGCGTCCGCGGCGGAGGTCTCCTCGGGAAGCGCGAAGTAATTCGGGCTCATGATGCGGCCGGCGGTCTCCTCCGGGTACGAGAGGAGATCCTGGACGTCCTCCCCCTCCTCCTGGCGCATCTGCGACAGGACGTTTTCGCGGAGATCCTCGGGCATCGTCGCCACGATCTCGGCTGCGTCGTCGGACGAGCAGAGCTGGAGGAGCCGGGAGATGTCCGCGACCTCGAAGCGCGCGAGGAGCTGCGCGGCGGCGGTGGGGTGCAGCGCGGTGGCGACGTCCGCGGCGCGAGGGATGTCTTTCTCGAGCAGCAACTTCAGGACTTCATGCTGCTCCGCGTCGGTCAGGACGTTGAAGATCGGCGGGACGTCGCCCGGATGGATCCTCTGGAGAAGATTGAGGAGGTGCGTCGTCGCCCCGCGACGCAGGAGCTTGCGGAGCGAGTCCAGAAGGACGGCGCTTCTCTGATCTCGCTTGTCCGCCCTCATGGCCGGGTGTCATCTCCATCGAACGCCTCGGCGGACGAGGGCGTGAAGCGCGACCGTCTCCCGACCGTGGCACCGCAAGTTCGGATCTCATGAGCGGGCGCGAGTCTACCACACGCGCCGAGCGGCGAGCCCGCTCGTTCGGACCGTCGAGCCGTCAGCCGAGCCCCAGCGATCGGAGCAGCGCGGCGTTCTCCCGCCAGCCGGGCTCGGCGCGGACCCACACCTTCAGAAAGACCCGGCACGCCAGGAGTTTCTCGATCTCGAGGCGGGCGGCAGTGGCCATCGATTTGAGGAGAGTCCCCTCGCGGCCGATGACGATCGCCTTCTGGTTCTCCTTTTCGACGAGGATGGTCGCCACGATGCTCACGAGGCCGTCCTCGCGCTCCGTCCAGGAATCGATGCGCACCGCCGCCTCGTGGGGGACCTCCTGATGCGTCCTGAGGCAAATCTGCTCGCGGATCAGCTCGGCGGCGAGAAACCGCTCGGGCTGATCGGTGGGCTGGTCGTCGGGGAAGAGCGGGGGGCCGTCCGGGAGCCTCGGCACGGTGGCCGCGATCAGCGGCTCCACGTTGTCGCCGTCCTTCGCCGACACCGGAAAGATCTCTGCGAACGGGAAGGCCTTCGCGGCGGCGTCGAGCATGGGCAGGAGCGACGGCTTCGCGGCGCGATCGATCTTGTTGACCACCAGGAACACCGGCGGTCCGTCGGGGCGGAGCAGGGAGAGCACGTGCCGGTCGCCCGGACCCAGCGCGGGGACCTCCACCACGAAGTAGATGAGGTCGATCTCCGAGAGCGAGGCGACGGCGGTCTGCACCATGGATGTGTTCATCCGGTGCTGGGGGCGGTGGATGCCCGGGGTATCGAGCAGGATGACCTGCGCGCCCGGACGCGAGCAGACCCCCGAGATACGGTTGCGCGTGGTCTGCGGCATCGGCGAGACGATGCACACCTTCTGTCCCACCAGGCGGTTGACGAGCGTCGACTTGCCGACGTTGGGCCGCCCCACCACCGCCACGACGCCGCACTTCGGAGCGGGCTCCCCCGGCGTCGACCCCTTCATCTCACTCTCTCCAGCGCGGCTCATGAAACATGCCCAGGGGGGGCGGACGACTCGCCGGCGCTCGCCCGGACCGCGCGGACCGAGAGGATCCGGCGGCTGTCGGCCTTGAGAATCTCGAGCCGGACTCCCGGTTGCCGCACCGATTCACCGGCGCGCGGGATCCGTCCGAGCACGCTCTGGATCAGCCCTGACACCGTCTCGTACCCCTCCGAAGGAAGCTCGATGCCGAGCGCCGCGTTGAGCTCGTCGATCGTCGCGGTGCCCCGGAGCAGGAACCGCCCTTCCCCGTCCGGCGCCACGGTCGGCTCCTCGCCCTCGTGCTCCTCCTGGATCTCGCCGACGATCTCCTCGAGAAGATCTTCGATCGTGACGACGCCGGCCGTGCCCCCGTACTCGTCGATGACCACCGCGATCTGGGTCCGGCTCCGCTGGAGCTCACGCAGAAGCTCCGCGACCTGCTTCGTCTCGGGGACGAAATGGGCCGGCTTGATCAACGCGGAGATGGAAGCCCCGTCCTCGACCGTCCCCCAGCACGCCAGGAGATCCCGCAAGTACACCATGCCCTCGATGCTGTCGATCTGCCCGCGATACACCGGCACGCGCGAGTGCTTCTCCCGGACCATGAGCTCTCTGAGCTCTCGAATCGTCGCGTCGACGGGGAGGGCGACGATCTCGGTCCGCGGCGTCATCAGTTCGCTCACGACCCGGTCGTGAAAGTCGATGACCTGCCGGATCAACCGCCCCTCCTCGACTTCGAGCAGCCCCTCGCTCCGTCCGGTCTCGATCAGGGCCTCGATCTCCTCGGCGGCGGCCTCCGGCTCCTCCTCCGCCCACGCGCGCCGCGCCGACAGCCTCAGTTTCTCCAGCGCCGCGATCAGGGGACGCGCGACGAAGAAGAAGATCCCGTAGAGGAGCGCGGCGACGCTCCAGGTGACGGCGAAGGCCCGCTCCGGGTTGGCAAGCGCGAGCGCCCTCCCTCCCAACTGCGCGATCAGCGATCCCGCGACCAGATACCCGACGCTCGTCAGGTACGGATGCGTCGCGCCGGCATCCCGCTCCGACGCGACCAGCAGCACCGACGCCGCGATGAGCGTGAGGTGGTGGACGAAATCGAACGCCACCCGGATGCCGAGGAGGTCCGCCGCGCCCCCGCCTTTGCGACGACCGTCGTCCGAGAGAATCCGCCGCAGGCTCACCGGGCTCAGCGACGCGTGCGCCGAGCGGAAGACCGCCGTTCCCACGTAGATGGCGAACAGCGCCGCGAGCGAGGCGATCTCCCATGGCTGCATCGTCAGGGGCCCCCGAGTCTCTCGTGGAGCGCGCGCTCGAGCTCGTGCATTTCCCCTCCATCCACCTCGTGATCGTAGCCGAGGAGGTGTAGGAATCCATGGATGAGAAGCTGCCGCACCTCGCGACGGAGGCCGTGGCCGGCCCGCGTCGCGTTGCGGCGCGCGGCGGGCAGCGAGATCGCGATGTCGCCGATGCGGGGAGCCTCTCGCGGGGACGAGGCCCGGCCGTCCGGAAAGGAAAGGACATCCGTGGGGCGGTTCTTGCCCCGGAAGGCGGCGTTCAGGCGGCGGAGCTCCGCATCGCCGGTGAAGAGAACGGTGACCTCCCCGAGCGGGCCTCCGACGCTTCTTCCGGCGGCCGTCAGGAGCCGCCGTATGGCGGGGCTGGAGAGCGGCGCGCGCCCTCCTCGCTGGACGACGGTCACGACGATGTCGTCGATCCCTCCGGGCCGCCGCCCGCGTCCCCCGTCGCGGCCCGGGCCTCGCGTCCCTTCTCGTAGCTCTCGTAGGCGACGATGATCCGCTGCACCAGGGGGTGGCGGACCACGTCCTTGTCGTCGAAGTAGACGAACTCGATTCCGGTGACGCCGCCCACGACGGCCTGGGACTCGACGAGGCCCGACACCTTCCCCGCCGGCAGGTCGATCTGGGTCACGTCTCCCGTGATGACCGCCTTGGAGCGGAAGCCGATTCGAGTGAGGAACATCTTCATCTGCTCCGAGGTCGTGTTCTGCGCCTCGTCGAGAATCACGAACGAGTCGTTGAGGCTCCGGCCGCGCATGAACGCGAGCGGCGCCACCTCGATCGTCCCTTTCTCGAGCAGTCGATCCGCCTCGTCCTTGAGCTGCAGATCGAAGATCGCGTCGTACAGCGGACGAAGGTACGGCTCGACCTTCTGCGCCATGTCTCCCGGGAGGAATCCCAGCCGCTCGCCGGCTTCGACCGCCGGGCGGGCCAGGACGATGCGCTCGACCCTTCGCTCGGTCAGGGCGGCGAGGGCCATCGCCACGGCGAGGTACGTCTTGCCGGTGCCGGCCGGCCCGATGCCGAAGACCATGTCGTGCGTCCGGATCGCATCGAGGTATCGGGCCTGGTTCGGGCTCCTCGGCGACACGCTCTTCTTCGTCGAAGCGCGGACCGACGACGGGAGCAGGCGGCCCAGATCGCCGGTGCCCTTCTCCTCCATGACGCGCGCGGCGTAGACGAGATCGGTCTCGGAGAGGGAGTTCCCCTGCCCCACGAAGCCGGCGAGCTGCGTCAGGATCTCCGCGACGAGATCCACCTTGGACGCGTCGCCGCGCACGGTGATCTCGCGTCCCCGCGCCGTGATTTCGACGCCGAAGTGCGATTCGAGGAACTTGAGGTGGCTGTCCCTGGTTCCGAAGAGACCGCGCAGGCTCTTCTCGGAGACCTCCAGCTTCCTCGCCGTCGGCTCGCGGCCGTTCACGGCTTCGCCGGCGCGACGACCCTGATGTGCAGGTCGTCGAGCTGGTCCTGCTCGATGGGCGCCGGCGATCGCGTCATCAGGCACGTGGCCGAGGTCGTCTTCGGGAAGGCGATGACGTCCCGCAGAGAAGGGGACTCCGTCATCAGCGCCACGATCCGGTCGAGCCCGAGTGCGATGCCCCCGTGCGGGGGCGCCCCGTAGCGAAGCGCTCCGAGAAAGAAGCCGAACTTCTCCTCCGACTGCTCGGGAGTGAGGTTCAGGAGCTTGAAGACTCGCCGCTGCGTCTCCTCGTCGTGGATCCGGATACTCCCCCCGCCCAGCTCCCAGCCGTTGAGGACGATGTCGTACGCGCGCGCGCGGACCGACAGCGGCTGCGTCTCGAGGATGGCGAGATCCTCGGGCAGCGGCGAAGTGAACGGATGGTGGCAGGAAACGATGCGCCTGTCCTCCGGCCGGACCTCGAACAGCGGAAAGTCAACGACCCAGGCGAGCGCCCACGGTTTCCCCGCGGTGAGCTTCTCGCGCCGCGAGATCTCCTTGCGGACTTCACCGAGCACGCGCGCGGAGGGATCCCGGTCTCCGGCGACGAGGAACGCGATGCCGCCTTCCTCGAGCCCGAGCGCCTCGGCAATCGATCCCGCCGTCCCGGCAAGTCCCTTCGCGGCCGGCCCGGCGAGCTCTCCGTTCGCGCGCTTCATCCACGCGAGACCGGCCGCTCCGAACCGCTTCGCGTGCTCCTCCAGCTCGTCGATCTCCTTGCGCGAGAGCTTCGCCCCGCCGGGAAAGGCCATGCCCCGCACGTACTGGCCCCGCGCCGCGGCCTCGGAGAAGATCCTGTGCGGCCCGTCCTTCGTCTTCGCGGTGATGTCGTGGATGAGGAGCCCGTAGCGCAGGTCGGGCGCGTCCGTGCCGTACGAGTCCATCGCCTCGCGGTACGTCAGGCGGTGGATGGTCGCGGGGAACGGCCGCTCCGCGGCGGCGAAGATCTCCTTCATCATCCCTTCGACGAGCTCGTGGATGAACGGAGGCTCGATGAACGAGGCCTCGATGTCGATCTGCGTGAACTCCGGCTGGCGATCGGCCCGCAGGTCCTCGTCGCGAAAGCACCTGACGATCTGGAAGTACCGCTCGAAGCCGGCGACCATGAAGAGCTGCTTGAAGAGCTGAGGAGACTGGGGGAGCGCGTAGAAGGACCCCGGGTGGACGCGCGACGGAACGACGTAATCCCGCGCGCCCTCCGGGGTGGAGCGCGTGAGCATGGGCGTCTCGATCTCGAGAAATCCCCTCGTGTCAAGATAGTTGCGCACGGCGATCGCGATGCGGTGCCGGAGCCCCAGGATGCGCTGGAGCCGCGGACGCCGCAGATCGATGAAGCGATACTTGAGCCTCAGATCCTCCGAGACCTCCTCGGCTTCGTCGAGCTGGAACGGGATCGGCTCCGCGCGGTTGAGCAGCTCGAGTTCGGCGGCGACGAGCTCGATCTCGCCCGTCGGGAGGTTCCTGTTCTGGTTCGACTCGTCGCGTGCGACGACCTTCCCCGCGACCGCGACGACGTACTCGGATCGAAGATCTTTCGCGAGCCGGTGAGCCGCCTCGCTCTCCTCCGGCCGGAACACGATCTGGCACAGGCCGGAGCGATCCCGGAGGTCGACGAATATCAGGTTGCCGTGGTCCCGCCGGCGGTGCACCCAGCCTGTGAGGACGACCGTCCTGCCGATGTCCCCGCGCGCCAGCGAGCCGCACGGTGTGTCACGCTTCAACGGCACTCTTCACGCTCCCTCGCCGCCTCGAGGCGGCGGCGCGTGAGAGTACCACAGGCCTTCCGAGGCCTCTACCGCCGCTATAATGGCGCGCCTTCCGGAGATCTCCCGTGACATCAGCGCGCACTTCGATCGCCGTTCAGCTTCTCGCCATGACCCTCGCCGTCGGCGGCTGCGCCCGCCACGCACCGGCGACGAATCCCGAGCCCGGCGGCGCCCTCTCCCCCGACTGGACGGTGACGGTCGCCGCGGCGGCGGGAGTTCAGGTCGTGGGGGTGCCAGGGGGTTTCCTCGTGGCGACCCCCGCCGGCGAGCTGCGCAAGCTCGGCGCCGACGACGGAGTGCCGGTGTGGACG
Organism: Acidobacteriota bacterium; assembly: GCA_016195325.1. NCBI lineage: Bacteria > Pseudomonadati > Acidobacteriota > Acidobacteriota bacterium. The sequence continues at coordinate 37,735 of JACPZX010000114.1, read as the reverse complement.
ATCGATATCGGCGGGCGAATCGCCGGGACGATCGTCACCGGCTCCGGTCCCGCGGATCAGCCCGACAGCGATCTGGCGGCCGTACCGATCGAGGGCGGCATCGTGGAGCTGGTGGCGCTTCGCTCGGGATCCGTGGTGGCGCGCCTCGTGACCGGGTGGGACGACGTGATGCTCGCCACCACGCGGGGCCGGGTTCTCGCCGTCTCCAGGGCGGGGCTGGTCCGGGCCTACGCCGCGGGCTCTGAGGCCCCTCGCTGGGAGACGCGGCTTCCCTCGCCCCCCGGGGCGGGACCGGCCGTCTGCGCGGGGCGCGTGATCGTCGGAACGGAGGACGGGCGCCTGGTCGGGCTCGATCTCGAGACCGGCGAGACGCGCACGCGCAAGAACCTCGGCTCCCCGTTGCGCGCCACGCCGACGTGCTCGGGCAACCGGATCTACGTCGCGACCGCCGACAATCAGCTGCACGCTCTGAGGCTCTACCGCAGACACGCCTCGCTCAAGTGGCGCGTTCGAAGCGGCGCCGACCCGGCGGCACCGGCCGAGACCTACAAGGGGGATGTCCTCTTCCCGTCGAAGGATACGTTCCTCTACGCGTTTCAGAGAGGGAACGGCCATCTCGTCTTTCGGGCGCGGCTCGATCGACGCCCGGGCCCTGCCGCCGTTCTCGGCGACCTCGTTTTCGTCGCGGGACCCCAATCCACGCGGCTGGACGCTTTCCGACTTCCGGAGGGACGGGGGGCGGGAAGCTTCACGCTTCCCGAGGCCGCGCGATTCGTCTCCGCCCCGGTCGCGTCGGGCTCGCACGTGGCCATCGCCCTGGCGAAATACGGCGAGGAGACGAGCCGGGTGGTGGGGCTCGGGCCCGGCAAGCGGGTCCCTCCCGCTGTCCCCTCCCCCTCGAACTGATCCCGTCGGACCGAAATCCTACTTCGCGACGCGACGGATGGCGGCGCAGACGGCGTCACCCGCCGCGGCGGTGCCCAGCGATCCCCCGAGATCCTTCGTCGTGCGCCCGTGCTCCATGCAGTCGACGACGGCCGCCTCGATCCACCCTGCCGCCGCGGTGAGACCGAGGTGATCCAGCATGAGCTGCACGGTCAGGATGGCCCCCAGTGGATTCGCCACGTCCTTCCCGGCGTACTTGGGCGCCGAGCCGTGGACCGGCTCGAACATCGAGGCGCCCCGGGGGTTGATGTTGCCGGATGCCGCGAGGCCGAGGCCGCCCTGGATGGCCGCGCCGAGGTCGGTGACGATGTCCCCGAACATGTTGCACGTGACGATGACGCCGAACTGCGATGGATCCTTCACCATCTGCATCGTGAGCGCGTCGACGTAGAGGTGGCTGGCCTCGATCTCGGCGTACTCCGCCGCGACCGTCCTGAAGACGCGCTGCCACAGATCGTGCCCGAACGTGAGAACGTTGGCCTTGTCGCTCATGCAGACGCGCCGTCGCCCCCTGGCCCTGGCGTACTCGAACGCGTGGCGGATGATCCGTTCGACCCCCTTCCGCGTGTTGACATCGATCTGCGTCGCGATTTCGTCCGGCGTCCCCTTCTTGAAGATTCCGCCCATTCCCACGTAGAGCCCTTCGGTGTTCTCGCGGAAGACGACGAAGTCCACGTCGGCGCGCTTGCGGCCCTTGAGCGGGCAGAGGGGCTCGTGGAGGAGCTTGATCGGCCGATGGTTGATGTAGAGATCGAGGCCGAAGCGCGTGCCCAGAAGGATGTCCGCGGCATGCTTCATGTCGGGAACCCGCGGATCGCCGAACGCCCCCATGAAAATCGCATCGAACGTCCGCAGCTCGTCCAGCCCTCCCGGCGGCATCGTGACGCCGGTCTTGAGGTAGCGGTCGGCGTTGTAGTCGAATTCGTGAAGTCTGAACGGCACTCCGAGGACGTCGCCGACGCACCTGAGGACCTTGACGGCCTCCCGCGTCACGTCGACGCCGATTCCGTCTCCGGGAACCACCGCGATCGATCGCTCACCCATCACAGCACCTCGCTGGAAGCCCTGAGGAGCCGCCGCCGCAGGTGTCCGGCGTCGACTCTGAACTTGAAGATCTTCCGGCCGGACATGAGGACGACCGGCAACTCGTCTCCGTAAATCCGCTCGAGCTCAGGATCTGTGCGGACGTCGACCTTCCGGTATCCGAAGGGGATCTCCGCCCGGACATCGAGGATGACCCGCTCCGCTTCGTCGCAGAGACCGCACCCGGGCCTCGACAGGAGGCAGATCTCCGGCTGCGCCTGCGGCGGGCTCGTCCGGCGGTCGCGCCTCACGCGCCGGACCGAGGACACGATCCACAGGGCCGCGAGGACGGCCGCGGCTCCCACAACGTCCGCGGTCACGTCGAGGGCGCTCGCGTCGCGTCCGGGAACGAAGCTCTGGTGAAACTCGTCGAGGACACCGTACAGACCGCACGCCCCCAGGTATCCCGCCGCGCGCCACGGAGTCGCCGCCGCGAAAAACGAACCGCCGATCGCGCGCCAGATCAGCGCCGCGAGGACGCCGTACTCGGTCGCGTGCGCCGCCTTGTCCCAGATGTTGAACGGAACGGTCAATCCGGGCTGCGACGAAGCGTAGGAGATCAGCGCGGCGTACACCAACGCGGGCCCCCACCGCCAGGCCGCGGAAAGTCCCGGCGATTTCGGCACGCGTCAGCCCAGAGGGAAGAAGTACATGAGGTACGCGATGAGCAGGGAGACTCCCACCATCGAGGCGAACATGACGGAGCCGAGGCGGCTCGCCTCCTTCAGCGTGTCGCGGGAGAGCGTGGCGAAGAAGACCGACACGAGTCCGGCGAAGAGCACGAGCGTCAGCATGTGACTTCCGAGCATCGAGGCTCCCTAGGTCTTGCGACCCACCCCGATGTCGAAGACGTCGAGGATGAGGAGGATGTTCATCAGCCCGGCGGTCAGGATGAAGGTCGTTCCGTATTCGTGGGTCGGCACGAGAATCCGTCGGCGGGTTCGGTCGAGAACCTCGCCGTACAGCGCCCGGTCGATCTCCTCCGGGACGCGAAAGATGATGCGCTCGTAGGACAACTGCCTGCCGACGAGATCGAGAGGCCCCACCCCGAGGTTCGCAAACGTCGCGAGGTAGGAGAGAGGCTGCTCCGGGGACGCGAGGTAGACGCGGCCGTCCATCGCCAGGCCGAAGAAGAACGTCAGGGTGACGACGGCGAAGAAAATGATCGACTTGGCCTTCCTCCCGAGGTAGAGATGCCCCGCCCCGGGAATCAGCCACGCGAGAGCGCAGGCCATCGCGGTGCGACCGCCGCTTTGCATCCGGTTCTCCTGAGACAGGGCGAGACCTCTACTCTTTGACGACCCAGACTTTCAGCTCGGCGTTCACGTCCGCGTGGAGCCTGACCGAAACGGTGTAGATCCCGAGAGTCTTGATCGGTTCCTCAAGAAGGATCTTCCTCTTATCGATCCCGAAGCCTTCCTTCTCGAGCGCCTCTCCGATGTCTCCGTTCGTCACCGACCCGTACAGCGTCTCGTTCTCGCCGACCTTCCGGACGATCGTGAGCGAGAGCTGGGAGATGCGCCGGGAGAGTTCCTCGGCCGCCTGCTTCTCCTTGGCGAGTTTCACGGTGAGGAACCGGCGCTCCTGCTCCACGCGCTTCTCGTTGCCCGCGGTGTGCAGATAGGCCAATCCCTTCGGCAGCAGGTAGTTCCTCCCGTATCCGGGCGCCACTTTCACGACCTCGCCTCGGCGCCCGAGCTTTTCGACGTCTTCACGCAGGATGATTCTCATGGGGTCCCTCGTGCCGGCGGCCGGCTCAGTCGGCGGTGAACGGGAGCAGCGCGATGTTTCGCGCTCTCTTGATGGCGTGCATCAGGCCGCGCTGGTGCATCGAGCACGTTCCGGAGATTCTGCGCGGGAGGATCTTTCCGCGCTCCGGAATGAAGCCCTGCAGCAGGCGCACGTCCTTGTAGTCGATGAATTCGACCTTCTCGTCGCAGAACTTGCAGAACTTGCGGCGCTTGAAGACGAACTTCTTCTTGAAGCCGCCCTTCTTGCCGTCCTTGGCGCCGCGCCCCTTCCCTCGCCTATCGTCCATCGTCCGCTCCCCGATCCCGATCCCGATCTCGGTCCCTGTCCCTGTCCCTGTCCCGATCTCGATCCCGATCGTCCATGTCTCGACCCGGCATTCCAGCGGCCTGCGCCTTCGCGAGCCGCGCGGCCTTGCGCACCTCCTCCGCCGCGGCGCGCGGGTCCTTCCGGACGGAGATCCACTTCAGGATGTTTTCGTGAATCCGGAGGCGCCTCTCGAGCTCGGTCACGACCGCCGGCTCGGCGAGGTACTCGAAGAAGACGTACGTCCCTTCCCAGCAGTTCTTCACACGGTAGGCCAGCCGCTTCTTTCCCCATCTCTCGGACTTGACCATCGTGGCCTTCTGCTCGGCGACCACGCCCTCGAACACCTTGGCGAGGGCCTCGGTGTCCTCATCCGTGAGGCTCGGCTGGATGATGAATATCGTCTCGTACTCGTGCATTCTCTCTCCTCGTGGCTAAGAGCCCCCCGAACACTTCGGGGAGCAAGGAGACGTCCGGCTCAGGCTTCCGTCCCGCCCTCGTCCCGTCGTCGATTGAATCGATTCATAGCTTCTCTCACACCGTCCCGCAGCACGACCTCGAGTGCCTCCGTCGCTTCCGCGATCATCGCGGCGACGGTCTCCATCTCGTCCGCACCGAACGTCTCGAGAACGTGCCCGGCGAGACCTTCATCCTCCCGCCGGGGCCTCCCGATGCCAAGCCGCACCCGCGGGATCGCCTGCGTGCCGAGCGCTTCGACGATCGAAGCCATTCCGTTGTGCCCCGCCGGACGCCCGTCCGGCCGCACGCGAACGCGACCGAGCGGCAGGTCCGCGTCATCGTACGCGACGACGACGTCACCGGCCGCCACCCCGTGCTTCCTGCACAGCGCCTTCACGGGCGGCCCCGACACGTTCATCATGAGCTGAGGGCGCGCCACCAGCAGCACGGCTCCCGCCCATCGCGCGTTGGCGACGAGGGCACCCGACTCGAGCCGTTCGGTTCCGCGCCCGTGCCGGCCCAGGAACGCCTCCGCGGCCATGAAGCCCACATTGTGCCGCGTTCGAGCGTAGCGCTCGCCCGGGTTGCCGAGGCCGACGACGAGGCGCACTCCGAAACCGCCAGGCTACTTCTTCCCGCCTCCCTTTTCCTTGTCGGGCTTGGCCGCCGGAGCTTTCGCCGCAGGAGCCTTCTCCGTCGGCTTTCCGGCCGCGGCCTTGGCTCCCTCTGCGGGCTCCGCGCCCTCCGCCTCGGCCTTGCCCTTCTTGATGACCTCGGGCTCCGCAGGTCCGGCAGCCGCCGCTTCGGCTGCCGCGGTCTCCGCGGATTTCTCCGCCGCCGGGGCGACGACCGTCGCGATCGCCTTGGTCGGATCCGTGAGAACCTTGATGTTCGAGAGGATCTTGAGATCCGAGACCTTCACGGCCTTTCCAAGATCGAGCTCCGTCACGTCCGCGTCGAAGCGCTCGGGGATGTCTCCCGGAAGGCAGGAGACGACGACTTCGCGCAGGACGAAGTCGAGGATGCCTCCCTGATTCTTCACGCCCCGCGCCGATCCGGTGAGATGGATCGGGACGCGGACTTCGATGGCGCGCTCCATGGAGATTCGGAGCAGATCCGCATGGATCATGCGCCCGGAGAGCGGATCGACCTGGACCTCGCGAATCATCGCGAGGGTGTCCGACCGGCCGCCGGTGAGCGAGAATTTGAACAGAGTGTTCGAGCCGCTCTCGGAGTGCAGGATCGCGTCGAGCTTTCTCGGATCGACCTGGAACATCACCGGCTGGTCGACTCCGCCGTACAGCACTCCCGGGATGAGGCCCTTTCGGGCGAGCTTTCGGGACGCGCGTCGCCCCGCGAGGGACCGATCGTCCGCCTCAATCTTCACGTCTCTCAACACGATGTCACCCTTTCCGCCCGTGGCGCGGGCGGATCCGTACCGTCGCCCCCTCCGTCAGATGAACAGGCTGCTCACGGAGGAGTTGTTGTGGATTCTGAAAATCGCCTCGCCCAGGAGCTCAGCGACGCTGAGAACTTCGATCCGGGCCTTCGCCCGCTTCTCGTCTGACAGGGGGATCGAATCGGTGACGAGCGTGCGGACGAGGTTCGACGCCGCGAGCTTTTCCACCGCCCCGGCCGACAGCACGCCGTGCGTGAACGACCCGTAGACTCCCCGGGCGTCCTCTCGGATGAGCGCGCGGGCCGACTCGGAGAGCGTCGTTGCCGTATCGACGATGTCGTCCACGATGAGGACGTTTCTCCCCTTCACATCGCCGATGAGGTGCATCACCTTCGGGATGTTTCCCTCGCCCCGGCGCTTGTCGATGATGGCGAGCGACGCGTTCAGGCGCTTCGCGTAGGCACGGGCTCTCTCGACGCCGCCGGCGTCGGGGCTGACGATGGTGAGGTTCTCCAGCGCCAGCTTCTCGATGAAGTTGATGAAGACGGGGGCGGCGAAAAGGTGATCGACGGGGATGTTGAAGAAGCCCTGGATGGCCGGGGCATGAAGGTCGACGGTGAGGATTCTCTCCGCGCCGGCCGCCGTGATGAGATCCGCGACGAGTTTGGCTGAGATGGGGACTCGCGGCTTGTCCTTCCGATCCTGGCGCGCATACCCGTAGTAGGGGATCACGGCGGTGATGCGCGACGCGGAAGAGCGCTTGAACGCGTCCAGCATCACGAGGAGCTCCATCAGGTTGTCGTTCACGGGAGGGCACGTCGACTGGATGACGAAGACGTCGCTTCCACGGACGTTCTCGAGGATCTGGCAGTAGCACTCGCCGTCCGAGAACCGCGAGAGGTTGGCCTGCCCGAGGGGCAGATCGAGGTACGTGCAGATCGCCTTCGCGAGGGTCGCGCTGGCGCTGCCCGAAAAGATCCTGATGTCGCGATCCATCGGCTTCATCGATCTACCTCCCCCCGGCCCCGACCTCCGCCGGAGCGGTGGTTGGGGCGGGAGGATTCGAACCTCCGAATGCTGGATTCAAAGTCCAGTGTCTTACCGCTTGACGACGCCCCACCGCGTCAGGAGAAGATGTCCTGGGTCGACTCGGACGTCTCGATTGGCCCGTCGTCGCCATCGTTCGACGCACGCTCGGACGCGGGCTGCGCGAGGACCTCATTGTACCTGGCGAGGATTTTCTCCTCGAGCATTCGACGCGTCTCGTTGTTGAGAGGGTGCGCGATGTCCCTGAATGTTCCGTTCTTCCTCTTCTTGCTGGGCATCGAGATGAACAGGCCGTTGTTGCCGTGGATGATCTTGATGTCGCTGACGACGAAACAGTCGTCGAAGATCACGCTCACGAACGCCTTGAGCTTGTCCTCGTTGACCGGAAAAACCCGGACTCCCGTCACTTCCATCGCCCCGACTCCTGGGCCGCCGTGACCGGAGCCGTTTACCTGGCGCCGCGCCAGATCGCCCGCTCCCAGTCCTGCCGCCCGAGGCTCTCCGCCGTTACCGCCGCGCGCCCGGCCCGCCTGAGGCTGAGCGCGGCCTTCTCGGCCTCGTTCCCCGAGCCGAAGATCCCGAAGAACGCGGATCCGCTTCCTGTCATGGAAACCGCGGAAGCCCCGCGCTCCAGGAGGGCGGATCGCACCTCACCCAATCGAGGTTCCAGATCCAGCGCCGCCGGCTCGAGATCGTTGACGACGACTGGCTGGCGCCCCCGGATGACCAGGCACCAAGGTGCGAAGTCGTTCACTCTACTTACCTTCTCCGTCGATGTCAACAAACCGTCCCAGCGCCGATAGACCTCCGGAGTGCCGAGTCCAGATCGAGAGAAGATCACGACGAGGAACAGCTTCGGGCCGTCGGGCAGCGGGTACACCTCTTCGCCCCGGCCGAGCGCGAGGCAGGCGCCTCCGTACAGAAAGAAAGGGACATCCGAGCCCACGGCGGCCGCGGCACGATGGAGTGCCGTCGGATCCAGCGTCAGGCCGTGGAGCCGATCGAGGGCGAGCAGGGTCGCGGCCGCATCGGCACTGGCCGCGCCGAGGCCCGTCCCCGGGGGGATCCGTTTCGTGAGCCGCATCGCGGCCCCGCGGCCCCCGAGGGGTTTCTCGAGCTGGGCGGCGGCCTTCAGAACCAGATTGGATGATCCCGAAGGCACGTCTCCGCCGGGGCCGGCCGCCCACTCGCACTGAATCTCGAGCGTGACTCGATCCGACTCCTCGGCCACGAGCGTATCGTGCAGGGTGATCGTCTGCAGCACCGATCGAATCTCGTGGTATCCGTCGGCACGGAGACGCTCGACGCGCAACCCGAGATTGAGCTTGGCGTGGCAGTCGATGTCGACGCGGCGGGCGGCCATGGGGCGCCCACCTTAGTCCGGATCACCGGCGCTGCCAACATCGGGGCGCCGGCTCATCGGGACTCACGGAGAGCGGATTCGATCGTCGCGGCCAAATCGTCCAGAGTCGTGGCGCGAAACCCGGCCCCGGGCTCGAGCGCGAAGGGTTCACGCCCCGCGACGGGTGCGACACGCGGCGAGTCCAGAAACAGTTTCAAGCCTCCCGTGTCGCACCGGACCGCCAGACGAGTCGCCACCCGTCGCGCATCCTCAATCGTCCGATACCGCCCGCGCCGCGCGACGCACGGCCCCTCCGTGAGGGGCGCCTCAGGGTCGAGCAGCCGGGGAACGAGTTGGGCCGACAGCGGAATACCGGCGAGCCTCTCCAGAACCGGAGCGGCGGCGTCGCCCCGGTAAAACGCCCGATCCGAGACCGAGGCCGCGAGGACCCCCTCAGGCGTGACGACGAGGATGAGCGGCGTCGCCACCGACGGCGCGGCGATTTCCGCCCGGACGCGCCCCTTTTCATCCCAGGCCAGTATTCCGCGAAACCTCGAAGACGGTCCGGGGCCCCAGGCGCGGGCCCGGAACTCCGAGACCATGACGCCCCCGTCTCTCGGTGGGAGCTTTGGGCTTGAACCGGGCGGGAGAGGAGCACAGGCGGCCGCACCCAGGGCGCAGACGAGCGCGGCCTCGAGCTTCATGGACCCGGTGTGGCTGTAGCGCCCGCCCGGGAGATTTTCTTCTTGAGGGAGTCCGGATCCGCGATGCCGATTCGAATGGCGGCCTCCCATGCCCTCACAGCCTCGTCCTTGCGCCCGACGGCCCAGTAGAGATCCCCGAGGTGGTCCTGCACGACGGCTTCGTCCGGGATCGCCCTCGCCGCCGCCCGGAGCGGAGCTTCCGCCTCGTCGTAGCGCCTGAGCCGGTAGAGCGCCCATCCCAGCGAATCGAGGTACGCCCCGTTCCCCTCGTCGAGGCTCAGGGCCCTTTGAATCATCGCGAGCGACTCCTGGAGCTTCTCGCCTCGATCCGCAAGGAGGAATCCCAGATAGTTCAGCGCGGCATGATTGGTGGGATCCGCCTCAATCGATCGACGGAGGAAGTGCTCGGCGGCCGCGATATCCCCATCGCGCTCCTTCGTCGCGCCCGCCCGGAAGAAGACTTCCGACGCCTCCGGTTTCCCGGGGCCGTCGGCCCCGCCGCGCGTCGCCACCGCCTTGATGAGGGCTTCGGCGTCACCCTCCCGGCCCGTCAGGAGGAGCAGCTCGGCCTTCTTCAGAGTGAACCTCGCCTCGGTCGGAAACTCTTTTTCCGCACGGTCGCAGGCCTTGACGGCCTCCTCGAGTCTCCCTCCGTCGCTGTGAGCCTCGATGAGAAGCATGTAGGTCGCTCGTTGATCGACGTCGCGATCATCGTCGGCGGTCGCGCCTCGAAGGGACACGAGGAGGCCCTCGGCCTCCACCGCAGCCTCGTCGGATCGCTTCATCCTGAGCAGCAGGCGCGCGAGCTGGAACCGGAGGCTCGGCCGATCGCTGTGCGCGACGGCCAGCGCGCGGCGAATCCCGAGCGCGGCGTCGAGATCCCCCGAGGCCTCGAACGCGTCGCCCAGGGCCCGCTGAAGGTCGGGATTCTCGGGATGCTGTCTGGCGGCGTCACCGAGCAGCTTGCGGGCCTCGTCGGTCTGCCGTGTTCGGATGAGCGACTCGCCCAGAAGGAAGTAAGCGTCCACCGAGTTCGGATCGGAGGCGATCTGCGCGCGCAGAATCTCCGTCGCCTGCATGAACAGCCCCTTGGACAGATAGAGCCGCGCGAGCGCGATCCGCGTCTCGCCGTCCGTCGGATCCGCCGCGACGAGGTCCGCGAAGGCGGCGGACGCCCTGGCGAAGAGAGAGTCGTCGATGTCGTCGGCGTGCGCGACGTACTGCTTGTAGATTTCCGCGAGGAGGCGCCTGGCCTCGACCGAATCCGGAGCGAGCGTGGCTGCGCGGCGCGCCTGCGACTCCGCGCGATCGAGCTCGTCCATTCCGAGGTACGCGCGTCCCAGCTCCATCGCGAGGAGCGGGGCGTTCGGATCCGCATCGGCGGCCTTTTCGAGGAACGACAGGGCGCGCCCGTAGTCGCGTTGCATGAGAGACTGCTGGAAAAGACAGTAGTAGTAATAGGAATCGGCATGCCCGGCCGATCCGGGTGCCGGCAGCACGGCGGCCGGCGGCGCGCCCGGCGATGCAGCGATCGATCCCGTGAGCGCGACGACCACCAGCCACACGGCGGCGACGCCGTTCATCGTTCGCCCCAATCGCGCCTCCAGCGTCTCAGGCGGCCTTGGCGCCCTGGGACGAGTCCTTGAACCAGTCGACCGCTTTCCTGAGTTGCCGATCGGCCCGCTCCTTGAACGGCGCGTTCGGATCGGACGGCAGCGACACCGTAGGCGCGAGTCCCGTCCCGTGCCAGGCCTTTCCGGACGGAGACACGTACTTGCGAACCGTCAGGGAGATGTAGTCCCCGTTCGCGAGCGGCAGGATCTCCTGCTCACCCCCGCGCCCGAGCGTCGTCTCCCCTCCCTGCTTCGCGACGCCGGCGTCGACCAGCGCGCCCACGAAGATCTCGGCGGCGTGCGCGGTTCCGGCGTCGGTGAGAAGGAGGGCTTCTCCGGTCCAGGCGCTCCTGGCGCCGGTGCCCGCGATGGCCTTTTCACCTCCCCGCCGGTCGTGGATCTTCGCGATCGTCGCCGGGCCCACGAGAAGGGTCGCCGATCGGACGGCCTCGTCGACGTCGCCCCAGGCGTTGGCGCGCAGATCGAAGACAGCCCTCTTCAGTTTCTCTTTCTGCAGTCGGTCGAGGATGCCCGCGAGCGCCTTCGTCGTGCCCGAGCCGAAGGAAGGGATACGCACGATCGCGACGCCATCCTGCGAGGGATCGAGCCGCGGCGAGGGCAGTGTCAAGCTCCGCCTCGTGACCTCGACGTCCTCCCGCCGTGGCTCATCCCGTCGCGTCACGGAGATGACGAGGCTGCTCCCGCCCGGCCCGCGCAGCGCCCGCGCGGCCTCGCTGAGCGTCATGTCGCGGGACGAACGCTCGCCGATTCGGCGGATCTGGTCCCCGACGCGCAGCCCTTTGGCCTGAGCATCGGTCCCCGACAGAACTGCGGCGACGAAAAGAACCCCCTCCCGGCGAGTCAGCGAGATGCCCACGTCGGCGTCACTCTGTCCGGCACCGCCGGTGATCTGCTGGTACTCGGCGGCCGTCACGTACTCGCTCTCGCCGTCGAGAGACGCGAGAAGCCCCGCGTACGCTCCCTTCATGAGATCGTCCTGCGGAACGTCCTCGACGTAGCTGTTCTTGACGAGCGCCAGGACCTCGTTGAAGAGCCGGAGGTACCCGTACGTGCTTTCGTCATCATTCGACGGCGCCCGGCTCGCCACGACTCCGGCTGCGACGGAGACCATGACGAGGAGCAGCGTCCCCGTCGCCAGGAAATGCTTTCGACGCATTCTCAGGGGGTACCTCCAGATTCCGCGCGCGATCGCCTCAGCCAGCCGGCCGGATCGATCGCCTTCCCTTGATGACGTATCTCGAAATAAACAAATGACTTGTCCCGCGCGTCCCCTTCCCCGGCGAAGCCGATCTGCTGGCCGGGAGCGACTTCGGCCCCCTCTACGACGGTGGAGGCCGCGAGATGCGCGTAGACCGAAAGATATCTCTCGCCATGGTCTACCACAACCGTCCGCCCATAACTCCCGTAGCGACGGTCGAAGACAACGCGCCCGACGCCGACACTGCGGACGGGAGCGCCCGGCTCGACGCGGATCTCGATCCCCGGATGGGGTGTCACGGTGCCGAAACGGGGATTCCGGATGGAGCCGAACGACACGGTGATGGCGCCCCGGGCCGGCCAAGGAAGCCCCCCCTCGAGACGGCTGAACGACACCGCACCCGCGCCGGGAGAGGAGCCCTGAGGAAGCGAGGCGATGGAATCGTTCAGGGCCAACATCGCGCGCTGCAGTTCCTGAAGCGCGCTCGTCTGGAGGGTTCGGTCCTTCTGGAGGCGATCGAGAAGGACTAGACGCGCGGCGCGCGCCTCGTGGAGCCGGTCGGATTCCGCCCGGGCCTCCTCCGCCGAGCGAGAGAGCGCCGCCTGCTCGAGTTTCAACCTCGCGGCCCCGTCGGCCGCCTCGCGCCGCCGGCGCGAATAGTCGACGACGGCGTCGCTCTGCCGCCGCGACAGGACGTCGAGGCTCTGCAGCCCGCGCATGAGATCCGCCGGGCCCTCCACGGACAGGAGAGACGCGTAGCCGGTCCCCCCACCTTGTTTATAGGTCTCTCGGAGCGCAGCCCGGGCCCGCTCCCGAGCGGATGCGGCGCCTTTCTCGAGCTCCGCGCACTCTCTGGTCAGGCGCGCCGCCTCACGGGCCGCAGCGTCCCGGCCCCAGCTCGCTTTCTCGAACTGCCGGCGGCTCACGGCCTCGTGGATGGACAGCGCCTCGACGTCGTGGTTCACCGTCTCCTGCTCGCCGCTGAGCCCGTCGAGCTCCTTCTGGAGGGCCTCGATCTCGCGATCGTACGCGGTCGCCAGGCTCTCGTGGCGGCCGGCATCCTCCGCGCGTGCACCCGTGAGACCGGCGACGAGCGCACAGGCGAGAGCGGCCGGAACGAGCCGGGCGGCCGCCGCGCGTCGGCGGCGCCGCGGGACCAGGGGACCGGACTCAGAACAGCGGGTGTCCGTCGACCGTGTCCGGGATCGGCGCGTCATAGGCCTTCAGCACCGTTGGAAAGATGTCCATGATGTGCGGATCCGCCCTCGACAGCTTTCGATTGACGAAGAGGATTCCCTTCACGACCGACGGATCGAGGGAGCAGTGATCTCCGCTCCACGCCTTCATCTCGTCCTCGAACAGCTCGCGCGGAACCTCACCGAGGGCCGTCTGCCAGCCGATGCGGTATCCGAGGTTGTTCGCCACTCTCAGGTCCGGCATGACGACGGGATCGAACCCGCTGTAGATCTCCTCCCGGCGGTACACCTTGTGGATGGGGCGCTCTCCAGTGGACGGATCGACGAGCGACTCGAGCCCCGCGATGATCTGGCTCCGGACGGCCTCGTACTCCTCGCCCGGCGCGACGCTCCCCTGCGTTTCGCGGCCGGCGAGGTTGATGTAGATGCCGCCGAGCCCCATCGCGTACGCCCTGGTTCTCGACCAGTCGACCTGCTCGAAGAGCTCGTGCGTCTCGAACAGATCTTCCAGCGTCTTGGTCTCGCCGGCATCCCCGACGATCGTCATGAATCCGTTCTTCACCAGCCACGTGTTGTAGTTGACGCCGCGACGCCACGACGAGAAGCCGTGGTCCGAGCAGACGATGAAGATCGCGTCGGGTCCCGCGAGGCGGCGAGCCTCGCCGACGATGGTATCCATCCGCTGGTAACTCTTCAGCATCGCCTGCTGGTACTTCGCGGCGCGCTCCGGGGAGTAGAGCGGATGGCGTGGATCCATGTAGCGCCAGAACATGTGGCCGATGCGGTCCGTGAACTCGAACACCTGCACGAAGAGGCCGACGCTCTTGTCGTCGAGCAGGGACGTCATCAACTTCTCCTCGCCGTCGACCGTGAAATCCATGTCCTCCACGAAAAAGTCGTCGTCGACGAGCTTCGTCGGGAGCGACCACGTGTCGATCGCCCATCCCAGCGTCTTGAAGAGCCCCATCCTTCCCGCGATCTGCGAGGCGAATCCCACGGGGTAGGAGAAAGGAACGGGCTGGGTTCCCGGATGGAAGTTGACGGGCGACATGTAGAGGCGGAGCTCGGGGGAGGTCGAGATGAGCTTGAAGCGCACGATCCCCCGAAGCGGTGCCAGGCGGTCCACGAGCGCATTCATCGGGAACTTCAGGACGACGAAGTCGCTCCACTCTCCCGGCTTCAGCGTCCGGCTCTCACCCGCCGTCTCGAGAGTGAGGGACTCCCCGTCGGCCGCGACGCGCAGCGTCAGCGGGATGTCGAGCCGTTGTTTCACGCCCCGCTCGTCGAGCTTGCGGCGGAGTTCGTCGCGCACACGCCTCCTGTCCTTCTGTTCCGCCGCGGCGGCCGCCCGCTCGATCGGGTAGTCGTAGAAAGGCTTGTTGAACGGCCCGTAAATCGACGTCTCGAGGACGCCCCTGCGCGCGGGAAGCGGGATCACCTCGACGCTGAACTCGTTGTCATGGACCTTGAACCCCGGTTCCGAGGTGTAATACGACGGCGTTCCGACCCTTCCGCGCATGTCCGGAACCCCGAGCCCCGAAAGGAACTCCCCTCCCGGGATCTCCTCCGCCGGGAAGCACTGCGGGACCCGGATCACGCGCTCCTTCACGCCGCGTCGCGCGAGAATTCCCCAGAACGTCTCCCCCTGTCGGTTGTTGACCGCCCAGGGGACCTCCTCCGGCAGGCAGCGGGCGGCGAGGAGGTACCCTCCGCCGCCGGCGCCGAGCGCGGCGACGAGCGCGACGACGACGAGCGTTCTCCCGCGCGCACCGGCCAGCCGCGCCGCGACGGCCGCGATCGAGAACGCGAGGACGAGGAGCACGAGCCCGACCGCGGGGGCCGTTGCCGAGCCGAGCGCGAACGGCTTGCTCGTCTCGCTCACGAATGCGAGCGTCGGGACGTAGGCGCGCCCGGGCATCTTCTTCAGGAAATCGAAGATCCCGGTCTTCCCCGGATTCGTTCCCGTCGCGAAGGCCGACCAGCTCACGGGCGTCTGCGGAGGGTTCGTCGGCGTGAGCGGCGAGTACGCTCCGTCCTCCTTGAGCCGGGCGAGGTTGGGGAGCTTCCCCTCCCCCATGTACTGCTCGACGAGGCGGCTGTCGGCGCCGTCGAAACCGATCACGACGACCCTCGGGGCCGCGGGCGCACCGGAGAAGAAGCCGAAGCAGACGATGAGCATGAGCGCCGCGCGCGCGATGATCGCGCGCGGCCGAAGGGACGGGATCATCAGCAGTGAGGACCTCGGGATCCCCGGCGGCGTGCCGGAGGGAGGGCATTATGTTTCAAGGGTGCTCCTGGCGCATCATGAACCGCGTGAAAGCGAGCGACTGGTCGGTCTCGCGGAGCCGGTGGCACAGGGCGCGCAGCATCGCGTGGAGCAGCTTTCCGGCGAGGCGGGGATCCTTTTCGAGAAACACCCTCAGGTCGTCGTGCGAGATCGAGAGGGCGGTCGTCGGCTCCTCCGCCATGACAGTCGCCGAAGGCGCGAGCCCGTCGATGAGCGAAATCTCCCCGAAGTGATCTCCCGGGTTGAGGATCGTGTAGAAGTCCTCCTTCCCCGAGAAGCTCGAGGTGACGCGAACCGTGCCGGAGAGAATCATGTAGCAACGATCGGCCGGCTCGTTCTCCTGTATGATACGTTCCCCCGCGACGAACTCGTGACGCTTCAACCGTCCCGACACGCGATCGAGCTCGGCTTCCTCCAGCTCGGAGAAGAGATACGTTTTCTTGAGGAATTCCCTCATGCCGGTTCGCCTCCCTCGGTGCGCGACATTCTAACATGGGCCGCCACGGCCTCTATCGAGGCCCGGGGAATCGCCCCTTCTCTCAGAATGACCGCCCGACCCCCCGTCAGATCGAGCAGCGTGGACGGGACACCGGCCTCGCTCGGCCCGGAATCGAGGATCAGATCGACTCCGGCTCCGAAGATCCGGGCCGCCTCCGCGGCGCTCTTCGCCGGCGGCTCCCCCGAGACGTTCGCGCTCGTGGAGGTGACCGGTCTTCCCACCGCGCGCACGAGCGCCTGGGCGACCGCACCGGCGCTCCAGCGGATGGCGATCCCGCCCGTCGCCCCCAGCACTCCTGCGGGGGCCCGCGGTCCGGGTTCCATGACGAGAGTCAACGGCCCCGGCCAGAATCTCTCGGCGAAAGGCCGCCACGCCGGCTCGAGGTGCGGGTCGATCAGCCCGGCGGCGCCGAGGGCGTCGGCCACGAGGACGATGACTCCGCGCCCCGCCTCGCGACCTTTCAGCTCGAACAACGCTCGCAGGGCCTCGTCGTTCCAGGGATCCACGGCGAGGCCGTAGAGGGTTTCCGTCGGATGAACCACAATCCCGCCGCTCGAGATGACGCGAGCCGCCTCCCGGATCTCCGGGCTCGCCTCGTCCCGGCCCCGCGCGTCGAGGATGACGGGCGCGATCATGGCAGGCACGTCGTTCGGAATCTCGCGTGAGCGACCGCCAGCGCGACCAGGGGCCGCCGTCCCTCGCGGGGATCCCGACGGTGGGACGGTCGTCGCCTCTCGTGCGCGACGTGCGCGCGCTGGCGGGCGACGCAGCGCTGCGCCGCTCCCGCCGCCTGGCGGTCGCCGAAGGGATTCACCTGGCGCAGGAGGCGCTTCGGCGTCCCGCGGCGATCCGTCACGCGCTCGTCTCCCCCCGCCTCCTCCGCTCCGAGGAGGGGCAGAGACTCCCGCGGGCGCTCGCCGTCGCCGGAGTCGATACGCGCGCGATCGATGACCCCCTGCTCGCCTCTCTCAGCCGCGTGGAATCGCATCAGGGCGTCCTTCTCCTCGTCGAGCGGCCCGAGTGGGCGGAGGAACATCTCATCGGACCGGCGCCGCCTCCGCGCGTGCTCGTCGCGTGCGCCGTCCAGGATCCCGGAAACCTCGGCGCGCTGGCTCGCGTCACCGAGGCGGCGTCCGGCACGGGGTTCGTCTGCGCGGGCGGCGCGGATCCTTTCTCGCCGCGGGCGCTGCGGGCCAGCGCGGGATCCCTCCTGCGACTTCCCGTCGTCGAGTCCGCGTCCCCCTCCGATGCGGTCGCCTCGTGCCGCCGGCTGGGACTGAGGCTCGTCGGGACCTCGCCCCGGGCTCGGACAGGATATCGCGACGCCGAGCTCGGCGGCGCGCTGGCCCTCTTCGTTGGCTCGGAGGGCCCCGGGCTCGACGCGGAACTGTCGCGACGCCTCGACCTCGAGGTGAGCATCCCGATGAAACCGGGCGTCGAGTCGCTGAACGTGGCGACCGCGGCCGCCGTCATCCTGTTCGAGGCCGTTGCGCGAAAGTGACCCTCACTCCTCGCGCGGAGCGCCCGGCGGCCGGGGGTGCCGGTCCGGCCTTGCGCGCCCCTCGAGCGGCAGGGTGAACGAGAACGTCGATCCCTTCCCCGGCTCGCTGTCCGCCCGAATCATGCAGCCGTGGAGGCGAAGGATGTCCTTGGTGATGGCGAGCCCGAGCCCGCTCCCCTCCTTTTCCTCACGGGCGGGCCCGGTCCTGTAGTAGCGATCGAAGATTCTCTCCAGATCGTCCCGCGGGATGCCGATCCCCGTGTCCTTGACCTCGATCCGCGCCTGCGCGCGGGTCCCCTTGCCGACTTCGACGACGACGCTCCCCCCGTCCTGGTTGTACTTCACCGCGTTCGACAGGAGGTTGATGAAGACCTGCGCGAGCCGATCGCGATCTCCCCGAACGACGAGATCGCCGGACGGGAAGAGCACCGAGATTCTGACTTTCTTCGCCGCCGCGGGTTCCTTGAGGAGATCCACCGTCTCATCGACGAGGGGGCGCAGGGCGAACGATTCGATCCGGAGCTTCTCCGACTCCTTCTCGGCGCGCGCAAACGTGAGCAGCCCGTCAATCAGGGCGATCAGCCGATCGATGTTGCGGAGCGCCACGCGGAGTCCCTTGTCCTGCTCGCCGGTCACGGCGCCGAGCCTTCCTTTCAGCATCATCTCGGTGTAGCCGCGAATCGACACGAGCGGCGTCTGGAGCTCGTGGGAGACGTTGGCGAGCAGGTTGGACTTCATCTCGTCGAGCCCCTTGAGCTGGCGGTTGAGCCGCACGAGATCCGCGAGACGCCTCTCGAGGCCCTCGTTCGCGAGGAGGAGGTCCTGGTGCACCGACTCGATACCCTCACGCGCGCCGCTCGCCTCGACCGCCACCGCCCTGAGCTCCTCCTCGCGCGCCCTCTCGGCGGTCACGTCCTTGAGGATGAAGAGGTGCCCGCCGGGTCCGAATGACGTGACGAGAGGCCGGGAGACACGATCGATCAGCCGCGCGTCCTCGCCCGTCGTCTCGATCAGGTCGGCGAGGGGTGTGTCGGGCGCCCGGAAGAGCGATTGCAGATCGACGTCGTCGAAGTTCTCCGCGGAGGCCAGGACCTCGGTGAGCGGGCGTCCCACGGCCGCCTCGGCCGAAACTCCGAGGAGCCGCTCCATGCCGGAGTTGAAGAAGATGACGACCTCCCGGCCCTCCTCGCGACGGGTCATCATCACGCCGTCCTCGAGGAGGTTGAGCGCGGCGTCCATCCGGGAGGCCATCTCGGCGGCGGTCCGCGCGCGGGCGAGAGGCGCGGTGACGTCGCTCAGCGTGACGATGTACGTCCCCGGCACGCAACCGACGGGGCGGACGATGCGGGCCTCGACGTCCCTCGCCCCGCGGAGCCCCGTCACGCCTCGGAGCATGAACCGCGTCTCGACCCCGTTGGCCTCGAACCGATCGGCGACCCGGACCGCCTCGGCCACCGGGAGGAGATCCTCGGCCTCGGACAGATCGACCAGTCGCGCGCCTCCGAGAAGGTCCGACTGCTCGCCGAACATCGACCGGGCGCCGGCCCCCGCCCGTGCCAGGCGATGATCGCGGAAGAGGAGCGCGACGTCCGCGAGCCCCGACTCCAGCCCCAGAAACGCCGCCTCGGCCGGGTCAGCGACGCTCCGGTCCGGCCGCGCGGGCCGTGGTGGCGTGGGCTCGGGCGCCGGGTCGGGAGCGACGCTCGGGGTGGGCATGGGGGTGGCGCTCGGGGTCTTCGCGCGGCGGGAGAGGACGAAGAACACCCATCCCGTGGCTGCGGCGACGAAGATCGTCAGCAACCCGACCACCCCGACCGGCCCGAGGGTAAGCGACACCCCGCCGTCGGGACCGGCCGCCTGAAACGCGGCCATGGCTCCGGCACGAAACATGGTTCCCTCTCACGGGAACAGGGGATGTGGCGCTGGGCTCGGCAGGGAAGGCTGCCAGCGAATGGGGAGTTGGCTCTCCTCCGTCAGATCTCCGGTTTCGCGGTGGGGAGGTCCCGCGCGGGGAACGCGAAGAGAAAGCCCTGGCCGAAATCGGTTCCGCAGTTCCGGACGGCGTCCAGTTCTTCCTTCAGCTCGATCCCCTGAGCGATCACCGAGGCTTCAATGGATCGCGCCACCTGACAGAGGGAGCGCAACAGTTCCTGCTTCACGAGGTTCGTCTGGATGTTCCGGATGAGCGAGCAGTCCACCTTGATGAAATCGGGCCGGACCTCCGTGATCGTCTGAAGGCTGCTGGAGCCCGTCCCCACGTTGTCGACCGCGACGCGGTAGCCGAGGGCGCGCAGCTCCTGGATTTCGACGCCGAACAGCTCGTAGTCCGCGATGGCGTTCCGGTCAGCGAACTCCAGGATGATCTTCTCGCTCCGGACGCCTGAGCCCGACGCACCATCCGGGTTCAGGTTGTCGACGAACGAGGGGTCGGAGAGCGACGCGGGCAGAGCGTTCAGGAAGAGCATGTCCCCCGGCCCGAGGCTCTTCGCGCCGTGGAGGGCCTTCCGGTGGCAGAGCAGATCCAGATCGCGCGAGGCCCCCGCGTCGCGTGCGCCGTCGAACATCGTCTGCGGCCGCTCGAAGACCGTGTCGCGCGGCCCGCGGCAGAAGGCCTCGTAGCCGACGGTCCGTGAGCTGCGCAGATCGAGCACCGGTTGAAAGACGATCTCGATGTCCCCGTCGGCGATGATCCGCTTGAGCTCGGCCTGCTCGCGAAGCTTCCGGTCCGGCTCGCCCTGGAACGCGAGCCTTCGCGCCTCTTCGATCGTGCGGTAGATGAGTCTCTCCAGGCGGTGAAACGGCCTGTCGGCGAAGGCTGCGTATCCCACGTGAAACGTCAGCGGCGGCGCCATCGAGTGGAACTCGGGCCCGCCGAAACGCTCGGCCAGCCTCGCGGAGAGGGCGCGCGCCGTCCGCTCCAGAGCGTCGAGCGGCGCGCGGGACTCGCCCGCCGCCGGGGCGAAGACGACGAACTGACCGCCGTAGATGCCGTTCTGGGCCAGCACCGATTCGCGCGGGAAGATCTCCCCGCGGGACTCGTGCAGAACCGCCGAGACGGCGCGCAGGAGGCGATCGTAGACCTGCCAGCCGTAGATGGATTCGACCCGGGCGAACGCGTCGATTTCGATGTGAACGACGCCTACCCATCGCGTCGAGTCGAAGAAACCGCGGACCGCGTCGACCACGGCCGCGACGCTCTGGAGGTGCGTGTTGGGATCGTAGACGGCCGCCTTCAGGCGGAGATACTCCGTCCGGATGTGGTCTTCCGGGACCGTCTGCCCCACGCTACCCCCTGCCGGCGCGATCAGCCGCCGGTGATGACCTCTTCGTGGTGGGCCCCCGTCCGCTCGATGGAGACGAGACGGCCGACGCGCTCCAGCAATTCGTCGTAGGCGAACGGCTTCACGATGTAATCGTCCGCCGACCGCTTCAGAGCCTCCAGCTTCTCGCGCAGATCGTACCGGATCGAGAACATGGCGACCCGTGAGCGCCGGGTGATCTCGTCGAGCCGCAGCAGCCTGAGGGCCTCCCACCCGTCGATTCCCGGCATGTTGATGTCGAGGAGGATGAGATCGGGATTCTCGCGTCGCGCCGCCTGGAGACCGTCGCGGCCGTTCCCTGCGGTGGTGACCACGTATCCCCCGTCACGCAGGACGGTGGACGTCAGCTCGAGCACGTCCGCGTCGTCGTCGACGACGAGCACCCGCTTTCCCAATCCCGGCTCCTTCACGGCGCCGCCGCGGCGACGAATCGCTGCACGTGCCCGGCCTCGACGCGATCGATCTTCACGAACGCGACCCCCACCCCGGGAATCAGATCGGCGTCGTCGGCGGAAACATGGCGGACGACCTCGCAGGTCGCCGAAATCGTGTGGCTGACGCTCCCGTCGGCTATCGGATCGGGCACGGAGAAGATCGCGTCGAAGCGCGTGCCGCGGGTCAGCGCCTCGGGAGTGCGAATGAACACGCCTCCGCTCGCGATGTCCTTGAGCTGTAGCGTGACGCGGCGGCGACCCAGATGGCAGACGACCGGGACCGCGAGCGGCACCCGGGGCCCGGCCCGCCGCGGCAGCGGGAGAAGCTTCTTCAGGCTCGTCACGACCTCCTCGGGGTCCACCGGCTTCGGGAGAACGACGTCGGAGGCCGAGACCCACGAGCGGCACCTCTCGGTGTCCTTCGTGGCGACGATGATGGGAACGTGCTGCAGCTTTCGATCGAGCTTGAGCGTCCGGAGCGCGGGATGAAGCCCGTCGCCGAGGCACTCGGCGTCGAGGAGGATGAGGTCGGGGGAAACCGTGGCGGCCTGGGCGGGCAGCTCGGCCGCGGATCGGATCGGGACCAGCGTGCAGCCGATGCGCAGGACCGGCGAGGTCTCGAGGGCGACGAACAGTCCCGCCTCGTCGGAGATCAGAATGATTGGAATGACCCGTGCCTCCCACCGATGGCCGAGAATACCACAGGCCCTCGGCCCCGCTCAATCAGGCCCGGCCCGCGTCTTCGCGTCACGTGCCCGACGACGCCACCTTTTCGTACCGAAGCGGGATTCCGAGACGCTTCATTTTCTCGATCAGCGTGGTCCGCTTGATGTTCAGGAGCCTGGCCGCCCGCGTCTTGACCCATCCGGATCTCTCGAGCGCCTGGAGGAGCAGTTTCTCCTCGTAGTTTCCGACGGCCCGGTCGAGGGCGATGCCGTCGGGCTCGAGCGCCACGTCCACGCGCTCCGTCCCGCCCCGCTGGCGAATCTCGTCGATCAGGTCCTCCGCATCGAGCACGCTCCGGTCTCCCGAGAGCGCCACGGCGCGCTCGATGACGTTTTCGAGCTGCCGCACGTTTCCCGGCCACTCGTACGCGAGGAGCGCCCTCAGCGCCGCCGGCGACCACACCTTCGGCCCGCGCTGGTTCTCGGCGCAGCACTTGCCGAGGAAGTGCTGAATCAGCATCGGCAGATCCTCGCGGCGATCCGCGAGCCTGGGAAGCGCCACGTGGATCACGTTGAGCCGGTAGTAGAGATCCTCGCGGAACCGCTTCGCCTCCATCTCCTCCTTCAAGTCGCTGTTGGTCGCCGCGATGATGCGGACGTCGGTCGAGACGTGCCGCGTGCTCCCGAGGGGGCTGAACTCCTTCTCCTGCAGCACGCGGAGGAGCTTCACCTGGAGGTTCTGGCTCATGTTGCCTATCTCGTCGAGGAACAGCGTTCCGTGATCCGCCTGCTCGAACCGGCCCATCCGATCGGCGACCGCGTCGGTGAACGCGCCGCGCACGTGGCCGAACAACTCGTCCTCGAGGAGATTGTCCGGAAGCGCGCCGCAGTTCACGGCGACGAACGGCCGGTCGGATCGATCGCTCTCGTGGTGGATCGCGCGGGCGATCAATTCCTTGCCTGTGCCGCTCTCCCCGGTGAGCAGAATCGTGCTGCGGGTCGGCGCGACGCGCTTGATCAGGTCGAAGACGTGCCGCATCACGAGCGTGCTGCCGATGATGTTCTTGAAGGAATACTTCGAATCGATCAGCAGCTTCAGATCACGGTTCTGGCGGCGCAGCTCCTGGTTCTCACGCCGGAGCCGTTGCCGCTCCAGGGCCTGGTGGACGACGATCTCCAGATCGGCGATGCGCACGGGTTTCGTGATGTAGTCGAGCGCGCCGCTCTTGAACGCGGCGCGGACGAGCTGCTCGTTCCCCTCGCCGGTGATGACCACGACCTCGGTCTCGGGATGGAAGGCCTTCACTTCGGCCAGAATCTCCATCCCGTCGGCCTTCGGGAGGCGGTAGTCGACGAAGACGACCTCGTAGGCCTCGTTCTTGATGGCGTGGAGGGCGGACTCCCCGTCTGCGGACGACTCGACGTCGCATCCGCACGATCTCAGCATCTCCTCGAACGTTGCCCGGATTCCGGGATCGTCATCGACGACCAGGACCTTTGGAGTCACTCGGATGACCGTTCCTCCCCTCGGCTTGGCCGCCAGTGCCGCGTCGCGAGTCGAAACGGCGCCATTATACACACGGGTCCCGCTCATCCCTTCTTTCCGGGAAGTCACGCGTGCGCCGGCTCCGCCTCGCCGGACGCGTCCAGCGCGAGGAGGGGCACGTGCATCTCGACACCCGAGGCGTTGGCGCGCGTGACGACGTAGCCGCGCTCGGCGTCCTCCCGCGCGTAGAAGCCTCGCAGCAGGAGATTCCCCTGCGTCCTGATCCGCGCGGTGACGGCATCGCCGCGGACGGCGTCGCACGGAAGGACGGCGCGGAGGATTCCGTCGCCCCGGACCTCCATCATGAAATCGGGAGCCTCCGCCGCGAGGATCGCCTCGATGGTCCTCCGCACGGCATCGAGAGCCTCGCGGAACTTGATCTCGCCGTACTTCTGACGGAACACGGCCATCGCCTTGCGCTCCATCGAGAAGGTCACGATCGAGCAGTTCTCCCCGCGGGACTTCATCGCGTGGGCGCGCGAGGTGATGTCGCCCATCGTGGCGCGGCGCTCGCGATCCTCGAGGAGCCGCTCGATGACGCGCTCGAGCTTCGCCGCGGAGAATGGCTTGGTCAGGTACTCATCGGCGCCGCAGTCCTTGCCCCAGAATCGATCCTCCTTCTGATCCTTCGCCGTCAGGAAGATGACGGGGATGTCACTCACGCCGGGGTCCGACTTCAGCGTGCGGCACACCTGGTATCCATTGAACCGCGGCATCATGACGTCGAGGATGATCAGATCCGGCGGATCCTTGGCGACCATGCGCAGCGCCTCCTCGCCGTCCGTCGCGCAGATGACCTCGTAGCCGAGCCACTCGAAGTTCATCTGGAGCACGTTTCGGATGCTGTCGCTGTCGTCGACGACCAGGATTCGACCGGTGTTCATCTTGAAGCGCCTCCCTCTTCACGTCCCCCCTCTTCGTAGGCCCCCTTGATGATCGCCGCCAGCTTCTGCGTCCCCTCATCCACGATCTTCACGAGCCGCCCCTGGGCTCCGACGAGCTCTCCGACGCGACCGCTGAGAAGCAGCTCGGCCGCGCCCGATATCGACGTGAGCGGCGATCGGAGATCGTGGGCCAGCTGGGAGACGAGCGCGCGGACGGGCTCCGATCCCGAGACGAAATCGGTCAAATCGCTGAAAAGAATGAGGCGCCCTTCGGCTCCGCCGGCTCCCAGCGGGAGAATCTGCAGCCAGAGGTACATGGGCTTCCCGGAATTCTTCGCACGGACCATGCGGGGGGCGGTCTCCGCGTGCGACGCCCCGTCTTCGGTCCCGAACGCCGCCACCAGCGCGGCCAGCGGCGAGCGGGGGTCTTCCGTCGCGGGCGGCGCCGAGAGGTCCATCCCCAGGATCGGTCCGAACATCAACTCGGCGGACCGGCTGACGTAACCGATCTTGCCGTCGCTTCCCACCGCGACCAGAAGAATCGCGGCGCTGTCGAACGCCTGAACGATCGAGGCCTTGTCCACGCCCTGGAGATCTCCCGTGGTTCGTTGATCGCTGAGGACATGCGCCGGTCGGCAGATCGATCCGTCGCGCCCGAGGAGCAGCAATCAGGGTGCCACAAACTCGACGGGTCGGTCACGAGGCTTAACGTCTTGAAAACACGGGGGAGCGTTATCGGGGAGGGAGGGAAGGGCGTCATGTCGTTGACGCCTGCGTTCTAATTCCTGTCAGATTCCGTCATCGCGTCGCCGACGAGGGTGGCGTTCGAGGAATCCGGCGAGCGCTCCCAGGCACGGGAGGATCGTGTGGGGAGACGATCCTCCCGCCCGGGGGAGTGAGGTCAGGCCTGGCCTCCAGGCAGGAGGCGGAGATCCGGGGCCTGCGGCCTGTGAACAGGGCCCCGGGAGAGCAGTGCCACGAAGAGGTAGCCGTCGTCACGATCGACGACGGCCGCATCGCGCGCGGGAGCGCGAGGCGCCGATGTCAGACGACGCAGGGAGAGCGGTCGAAGGGTCACGCTTCCAGAACTCCAGACGAGTTGCACGCGCCGCCCTCCCCTACTTCGCGCTCATCGACGCGGCGAGAGCCCGAAGCGTGATCAACGTCCAGATGCCGACCCTTCCCCGCGAACCGTGGCTCGGGTGACCGGGAAGCTGCTTCGCTCCCACGGTCCCCACGCCGACGTTCGCGGACTCGCAAATCGGGGGGCACTGCGGCTTCGGCGGGCAACTCGGCGGGACTTCATCCGCGCACCCCGCGAACGCCTGCGATGCCAGGATTCCCACGGCGACGAACGCCGCGATTCCAATCCACGCTCCACGTCCTCTTCCTCTCACGATCCACCTCCTGTCGCCTCAGCGACGGTTGGCGGATCCAAAGGCCCGGCGTCGGTCGATCCCGGAAGAGTGAGCGCCCCTCCGATCCGGTGTTCAGCAACTCATGCGCCAAACACGGAGGTTTTCGGCAGGCGACGATAAAGACCGTTTCGAGAGTGATTTACGGAAGGGACCGACAGGCGCCCGCGAAGAGGGCCGAGGGGAGGAATTGCACTGAGTGCAACCGCGGGAGCAGGAAGTGCCTTTTCTGCGCTCGACGAGAAACGAGCGCTACCCCGTCGTGGGGGCTCCCGGGTCGGACATTCCCAGGTAGCGCTGGAGCGTCCGGTAGTTGATCTCGAGGATCCTGCACGCGAGCTTCTTCTGTCCACCGCACCGTTCGAGAACGCGACGGACGTACCGTGCCGTGATGGCGTCGAGTGACTCGTTCCGAGCCGCGGACGACTCGACCAGATCCGCGTCGTTGCCCCTCTGAGCCGTCGAGACGATCTCGGCGATCGGCGGAAGCTCCGCGCACCCCAGCACCACCGCGCGGTCGATGAGCCCGCGGAGCTGACGCACGTTTCCCGGCCACGGATACGACTGCCAGGTTCGGAGCGTCGCGGACGAGACCCCGAGCATCGGAACACCCCGCTCTCGGCTCGAGTGCGCGAGGTAGTGCCGCAGGATCGGCTCGATGTCTTCACGCCGCTCGCGCAGTGGCGGAATCTCTATCGAGACGACGTTGAGCCTGAAGTAGAGGTCGCGCCGGAATCCCCCGGCCTCGACCAGCGCGTTCAGATCGGCGGACGTGGCGCAGAGGAACCTGACATCGATGGGGATCTTCGTCGTCCCACCGATGCGCTCTACGTAGGGCTCCTCGAGCACGCGAAGAAGCCGGGCCTGAGTGTCCAGCGGAAGGGACTCCATCGCGTGGAAATAAAGCGTCCCGCCGCTCGCGATCTCGAACTTTCCGGGCCTCGCATGGACGCCGGTGGCAGCCCCCTCCACCGCGCCGAACAGATCCGCGTTCGACATGTCCCCCTGGAGATCGGCTCCTCCGACCGCAATGAACGGTTTTCCCGCCCGCGGGCTCGCCTCGTGAATCGCCTTCGCGACCAGATCCTTTCCTGTGCCCGTCTCTCCCAGAATCAGGACGCTGGCCTGGCTGGCGGCGCACTTCTCCACGAGCCCGCGCACGCGCTGCATCGCTTCGCTGCCGCCGACGAGCACCTCCGGGGTCATGCCGTCCCCGTCGCGCGTCCGGAGGGCTTGAACCTCCTGCCGGAGCCCGCGTACCTCCGTGTCGAGTTTGCGCCTGGCTGCGGCGGCCGCGATTGCGGGAGCTGCGAGGCCGGCAAGGGCGCGCATGAACTCGGCCTCCTTGTCCCCGAACCGGCCGGGGGTCCGGTGGTCGAGATAGATCGTCCCGAGCACGGTCTTCCCGGTGCGCAGCGGCGCGCAGAGGACGGAGCGAATCTCGAACCGGATGACGCTCTTGAGCGATCGCAGCCTGGAATCCGCTTTGGCGTCGTGCGAGAGAAGTGGGGAGTCGTCGACGAGCGCTCTCTTCAGAATGCCACGGCTGGTCTTCTCGACGTCGCGCGCTTCGGACTCGTCGAGGGAGCGGGACGCGGCGCGCACGAGTTCCTTCGACGCACCCTCGGCCGCGAGGAAGATCATCCCCCGTTCCGCTCCGATGAGCGCGATCGAAGCATCGAGCAGATCCTCCAGCAGGGACGGCAGGTCCTCGACGACCTCGAGAAGTCGTCCGACGCGATAGAGGGTCTGAAGCTCCCGCGGCGCTTCGTCTCGACGCCGGGCTCCCCGGGCGAGGCGCTCGCGGATCCGCGCGGCACGGGCGAGGAACGGCGCAGCTCCGCACGGCTCGAAGACAGCGACGGCGCCATCCAGGCTCTCGAGAGCGTCATCGGTGCGCGCGGGTTCCGCCGCGAGAGACTCCGCCCTCTCCAGGAGGGCGCGCGCTTCGTACACCCGCTGATGGTGGCGTCGGAATATCGCGATCGCCCGGTCGAGCGCGTCGCTCGCCGCCTCGCGCCTCCCTGACAATCGATGCACCCGCGCGCCGTAGAGAAGCGCCTCGCCCTTGAAGGTCTCGTCCTCCTGCGAAGCCGCGGCGGACGTCGCGGCGCGGGAGGACACGTCGGCGTCGGCGAATCGACCCAGCTCCGCGAGGGCCTCCGCGCGGTAGAGATGGAGGTTGATCCATGCACGGACGTCGCCCGGAGAGAGAGACGGTGCCGTTCCCTCGAGGAGCTCCAGCGACGCATCAGGGCGGTTGCGCCGCAGCTCCAGCCGGGCCCTGTTCAGCTCGTAGAGGAGGGAGTCGAACCGCGCATGGACGGCCGTGGCCAGATGGGCGGCTCGGTCGAAACAGGCTCCCGCCTCCTCGAAGCGTCCCTGGTCCGTGAGCAGACTGCCGAGATTCGAGTACTGAGTGTGAAGGCCGCCGAGCCCGAGCGACTCGCCCACATCGATGGCGAGGCGGAACTCAGCCGCCGCGGCGTCCCAGTTTCCCAGGGTTCGATTCACGCTCCCGAGGTGGCCGAGGACGGTGAACAATCCCCTGTCGTCTCCCACCCGCGCGCACTCCTCTCGCGCGCCCAGGAAGTACTCCTTCGCGCGTTCGGGATCCTTCCGGATGAGAATCAGACCGAGAGCATGCATCTCCGTATGGCGGCGCCAGCCGTCGTGCGACTGGCGATAGATCTCGGCCGCGCGCAGAATGGCTTCTTCGGCCGCCGACTCGTTGCCGCGCACAGCCTGCAGGCGCCCGGCCAGCGACTCGATGCTGGCCATGACCCGAGGGGCGGCTTCCCCACCCGTCGCCTCGCGCGCGGCCTGAAGCTGGCGCTCCGCCTCTCCGAAGTCCCTGCGCATGAACTCGATCCAGCTCATCTGCGCGCGCACGAGCCCGCGCCGCGATCGGTCGTTCTGAGGAACCTGATCGAGCGCCTCCTGGAGGAGCGCCATCCCTTCGGCAGGGCGACCGAGCCCGCTCAGGTTCCAGGCCTGCGAGATGCGGACATCGGCGGGATCCACGCCGCTCTCCTCGTCGATCAGCCGCTGGAGGATCACGCGGCTCGCCTCGAGCCTGCCGGCGCTCTGGAGGGACTTCCCCAGGTCGAACCGGACGCCCGCCGCACCGTCCGATCCCGGGGCCGGCGGGTCCAGCGCGCGCTCCAGATGCTCGCAAGCGCTGAGAAAATCGTGCGATTCGAACGCGGCTCTGCCCAGACCCACGTGCATCGCCGCCGCCCCCGCCGCGTCGCCGGCACCTTCGAGGTGTCTCGCGATGGCGTCCGGGTTTCCGTGGCCGCGGTGGTTTTCCCTGAAATGCCGCAGGGCTCGCGCATGGAGGAGACGCCGTCTCGCAGGACTCAATGCGGCCGCGAGAGACTCCGCAGCCTTCGGTGAAGCGAATCGCCAGCGCGTGTCGGAGCTTCCCGGCGACATGGCCTCGACGCATCCCGCGCACCGGAGGCCGAAGAGGATTCTCGACACCACGGGGTCCTCGGCACCGAGAACGGCCCGGGCCGCGCCGATGTCGAATTCCGCGCCGAGAACCGCCAGGTCTCTCGCCGGCGCCCTCAGCGCCGCGGTCAACGTCGTGGCGCGAACGGCCCTGGTCGTCGTCTCGCGCGCCGCGCGCTTCACGCGCGCCGGATCGCCGATCCACCCGCCGTTCCTGCGAGTGAGAGCTCCCCTGTCGACGGCCGACGCCAGCGCGCGCTCCAGCTCGGCGGCGTCGCCGCCCGCGACGGCGTGCAGCACTCTCGCGAGACTGACGCGCGGCTGTATCTCGCCGAAGAGATCCGCGAGCGAGAGCTCGACGTCGCCGACGGCGAGACGCGGAAAGATCGTCCGGTCGCGGGGCGCGAGCACGGTCCGACCAGGCTCTCCGACGACCGACGGGCAGGCGACGGCAACCAGGCTCGGCGCCTCGCGCAGGGCGAACGCAAGATGCGCGAGCGTCTCGACGTCGGCTCCCTCGAGCGGCGTCACCGACTCGATGAACCACACGACGCCCGCCGTGCTCCCGTCGCGGCCGGAGTCACGCATGCGCACGGCGAGGGCCGAGGCGGGGGTCTCGACGCCGCGGCGTTGCGGGCCGGGTCCGCGGGATTCTTCCATCGGACCGCGCCGCAATGTTCCGTCGAGCCGTTCCCGGATGCGCGGGCCCGGTCCCCCGTCCGTCGAGAACATCATCTCGACGCGCATCCCGGAGGCGCGCGCCCTCGCCGCCATCTCGATGAGCACGCGGCGGGCCGGCTCCCCTCGCAGTCCTTCCGCGACGATCGCGCCGCCGGCACCCGCCCGAGCCTCGGCGATTCGCTCGCGAAGCCTTGACTGACCGGTCTCCCAGCCGCGAGGTCGCAGGGCGAAGGAAAAAGACGTCCGAAGCTCCTTCGCGGCCGCGAGATCGCGCGTCTCGAGGAGCGCCACGAGGTCCGCGAAGGCCTCCTCGGCGCGGCGGTATCTCAGGCTCTTCGAGGGCTCGACGAGCCGGGAGATGAAGGCCTCGAGCCGCGACGCGAAGGGCGAGGACGATGGCGCGACGGCGCGGCGGGTGTCGAGGCACGCGCGCAGAACGGCTCCCAGGCTGAAGAGGTCCGACTGCGTGTCGGGTGGGCCGCCCCGCAGAACCTCGGGGGCCATGTAGCGCGGCGTCCCACGCGCAGTCGCGCTCGCGATCGAGTCCACGGCAAAGCTCAGTCCGAAGTCGACGAGCCTCAGGTCAAGGGCCGGTGGGGCCCCCCGCGGCTTGCGGGCGAAGAGGATATTGGAGGGCTTGATGTCGCCGTGCACGACGCCACGGGCGTGGATGTAAGAGAGGGCGGAGAGGATTCTCCCGGCGTACCGCGCGACGATCAGCTCGCGATCGGCATGACGCGCTCCGCGGCAGCCCACGAGCAGGCTCTCGAGGGACGGCCCTTCGAGGTAGTCCATCGTGAAGAACGGGCGTCCGGACGCGTCGACGGCGAAATCGTGAACGCTGGGAAGCGCGGGGTGATGAAGCCCGGCGAGGAGGACGAACTCCGAAGCGAGAGTCCGCTTCAGCTCCTCCCCCGCCCGGGACTTGAACCGCTTGAGGGCGACGACGCGCTTGAAGAGGGTGTCTCGCGCGCGGAAAACTTCGGCGGCGGAACCCGCACCGAGGGCCCGGAGGATTTCGTAGCGGTCCGAGACGACCGTCTTGCTTGCAGCCGCCGGACGGCCCTTCACGGCGCGTCTCGAGGAGGAGCGTTGGAGCGGGCAATGGGATTTGAACCCACGACTTTCAGCTTGGGAAGCTGACACTCTACCACTGAGTTATGCCCGCTCCGGGTGGAGCTCCGCGCATGCTACAGGACGCCCCCGATCCGAATCAAGGTCGCGAGAGTCGATCCATCCACCTCCGAGGACGCGATCGCCGTCGTAGAGGACGATGGCCTGCCCGGGCGTCACGGCCCTCTGCGGCTTTTCGAAGGCGACCCTCATCCGGCCGTCGCCCAATGGTGTGACGTCCGCGGGCGCTCCCTCGTGCCGCGACCGGATCCGGGCCTCCGCCCGGAACGGACCCGCCCAGTGCGTCGCGTCGTGGAGCCGGCAGCCGCTCGCGGTGAGCGTCGCAGCGTCGAGCTCCGACTCGCCGCCGACCACGACGCGGTTCGAGGCGCCGTCGACCGCGAGGACGTAGAGCGGCCGCGAGGCGGCGATCCCGAGCCCGCGGCGCTGGCCGACCGTGAACTCGTGCACCCCTCGATGGTTCCCGAGCACGGCTCCCGACGCATCGACGACGTCGCCGGCGGCTCCCGAGCCGAGAGCCTCCCGAAGGTAGGCGCGCGTGTCCCCGCCCGGAACGAAGCAGAGGTCCTGGCTTTCGGCCTTCCCCGCGACCGGAAGGTCCATCGCGACCGCCGCCTCACGAACGGCGGCCTTCGTCATTCCGCCCAATGGAAAGAGGGCGGCCCCGAGCTGCGAGGCGTCCAGGTCGAAGAGGAAATACGACTGGTCTTTCGCCCGATCGACGCCGCGGAGAAGCCGCGGAGCGCCGGTTGCGGGGTCCGCCTCCACGCGCGCGTAATGGCCCGTGGCGATCCGATCGGCGCCTATCGCCCGCGCGATCCTGAGAAGTGTCCCGAACTTGAGCGCGCTGTTGCACCGCACGCACGGGTTGGGAGTGCGTCCGGCGGCGTAGGCATCGAGGAAGGGGGCGCGAACCTCCCGGTCGAACGCCGCTTCGTCGTTGACGACGTAGTAAGGGATGTCGAGGGCGGCGGCGACGAGCCGGGCGTCGCGGAGATCGGCCGATGAGCAGCAGCGCGAGACCGCGCCTCCCCGGCTCTCGTCGGAGAGCTGGAGCGAGACCCCGACCACGTCGTGACCGTCCTTCACGAGGAGCGCCGCGGCGACCGAGGAGTCGAGCCCGCCGCTCATCGCCGACAACACACGCCCCACGGCAGGACCTCCCCCCGTCAGACCTCGTCCTTCGGCGTCACGATGAGCATGATCTGGGTGCTGCCGATCCGGAACTCCCCCTTGTCGAAGATCTCCGCGTCGGTGATCTTGCGCTCGTCCACGAACGTGCCGTTCGTGCTGCCGAGATCTTTCAGGAAGAACCGATCGTCCCTGATCTCGAGCGCCGCGTGGCGCCTCGAGACCTCCTCGTCGTCGAGGCTCACGTCGGCGCCCGTCCGGCCGATGATCACCCTCGACCGCTCGCAGTGAATCACCTGCCCGGAGCCCTTGCCGCTGAGGATGGCGAGCGAGACGCGGTGATCCTGCGGCATCGGGAGCAGGATGTCTCCCCCGGCCGCGGCGACCTCGTCACGCTTGAGCTTCTGCGTGGGGGAATTCCCCTCCTCGACGACGGCGGCCGCGGGAGGGGCGGTGGCGATCTCCGCGGGCTTCGCGAGCTCGACGACCGCCTTGCACGACGGGCAGCGGACCTTGACCGAGGGCCTGTCGCCGAACCTGGCTTCATCGAACGAAAAGGCCTTGCCGCACGCGGTGCACGCCGCCTTCATCGGCCGGCTCCTTCCGTCGCCAGCTCGGGCGCCACGGACCCGAGGGCCCGCGCGAGCGCCGTGAGGAATCCGGCGAGGTCGTCCCGCGAGACCTCCGGCCCGAGGCTGACGCGCAGGGAGTGCGCCGTCTCCTCGGCACCGCGCCCCATCGCGGCGAGGACGTGCGACGGCCTGGCGGAACCGGTGCTGCACGCGGCGCCGTTGGAAACTGCGAATCCCATCAGATCGAGCTGCATCACGAGGTCCCTTCCGGCGTCGCCGGGAATGTAGAAGTTCGTGGTGTTCGGGAGCCGCGCCGCCCCGCGTCCGTGGAACACGGCCCGGGGCTCGACGACGGAGACGGCCTCCTCGACGAAGTCCCGGAGGGAGGCGAGACGCACCGCCCGGGCCTCGAGATCCTGCGCGGCGATTTCGGCCGCGGCGGCGAACGCCACGGCGAGCGGGACGGGCTCGGTCCCCGCGCGGCGGCGTCCCTCGTGAGCGCCCCCGGTGAGCGTCGAGGCGAACGGCGCCGACTCCCGGACCACCAGCGCTCCGACTCCGGCGGGCCCGCCGATTTTGTGGGACGCCAGGCTGGTGAAATCCGCCGAGGCCACGACGGTGTGGACGGGGATCTTTCCGGCGCTCTGGACCGCGTCGACGTGAAACAGGGCGCCGTGGCGGCGGGCGACATCCGCGAGCGCTTCGACGGGCTGGATGACACCGGTCTCGTTGTTCGCGTGCATGACGGAGACGAGGCACGCCGGACGTGCGGCAAGGGTCGCGCGGAGATCGTCCGGATCGACGACGCCGCGGGCATCGACGCGGAGCGCCGTCCACTCGAAGCCGGCCTTCTCGAGCGCGCGGCAGGTCTCGAGGACCGAGGGGTGCTCCACCGCCGAGGTGACGAGGCGCATCGGGCGCCCGAGATCCCTGCTCGCCGCGGCGGCGCCGCGAATCGCGGCGTTGTTGGACTCGCTGCCGCCGCTGGTCAGGACGACTTCCGAAGGCCGGGCGCCGCAGAACGCCGCGATTCCGTTCCGCGAGATCTCGAGCGCCCGCTTCGCCGCCTGGCCCTCCGCGTGGGGGCTCGAGGCATTCCCCGCGAAGCGATCGAGCGCGTCGGCGAGCGTCTGCCGCACGCGGTCGGGCATCGGTGCCGAGGCATTGTGGTCGAGATACGTCCGGTTCAAGGAGTTCTCCCGAAGACGGAATCGCGCGAGTCTATCATCCGATTTTTCGCGGATTCAAGGAAACGCCTTCGAAGCGGCCTTCCTTGACACCTTTTGGGGCCTTGGCTAACGTGCCCGCTCTCGATCTGCGGCCTCCCTTTCGCGTCCGGGATGACCCGCGATCCGCCGCCACCCCGCCGCCGCGATGCGCGGCCGCGGGCTTCCCGGAGGGCTGGAAGATCCGATGATGCGGCTCGGGGGAAGGTCTCTCACGTTGACCATCGCGCTCGCCACGCTCGCCGCCGATCAGATCTCCAAGCTGATGGTGGTGAGAAGCCTCGCCCCCGGGCTCGCCGTTCCCGTGATCCCGGGACTGTTCGATCTCACCCTCGTGACGAACGCCGGCGGGATCTTCGGCATCCTGCGAGACGCCGATGGACCTCTCCGCGGCGTCCTCTTCGCCGCGATCCCCGTCGTCGCGATACTCCTCATGGGGTGGTACGCGTGGCACCTGCGCGCCGCGCAGGCGTGGCCGCGCGCGGCGCTCGGGCTCATCGTCGGCGGCGCCGCCGGGAATCTCGCCGATCGCCTCCGGCTCGGACACGTCATCGACTTCCTCGACGCGTACGTCGGCACGCATCACTGGCCTGCGTTCAACCTCGCCGACTCCGCGATTTGCGCCGGAGTCGCGCTCCTGCTCGCCGAGGGGATCTTCACGCGCGAGGCGGGCGATCGCGCGCCGGTCGCAGGGCCGCAGTCTTGAGACCCTTCCTCGTCTCGATCCCCGTCTTCGGCCGCTCCTTCGGCCTGCCGACGTACGGCCTCCTCCTCGCCCTCGCCTTTCTCGCCGCGCTCGCGCTGGCGCGCAAGCGCGCCGCGCAGGCCAGCCTCCCCGCGGAGGCGGTCCTCGATCTGTGGATCGCCGCGCTCGTCAGCGGCATCCTCGGCGCGAAGCTCCTCCTCTACGCGATCGATTACCGGTACTACATCGACAACCCGCGCGCGATTCTCGCGGGGCTCCAGTCGGCCGGCGTCTTCTACGGCGGTTTCGTCGCGGCCGTGATCACGTGCCTCGTGCTCGTGGCGCGGCGCGGCCTGCCGGGCTGGAAGATCGCCGATGCGGCGGCCCCGGCCGTCGCGCTCGGCCAGGCGATAGGCCGGCTCGGGTGCTTCGCGGCGGGCTGCTGCTTCGGCCGTCCGAGCGACCTCCCCTGGGCCGTCACGTTCACCGACCCCGAGGCGCACCGCCTGACGGGCGTCCCGCTCGACATCCCGCTCCATCCCTCGCAGATCTACGAATCGATCCTCGATCTCGTCCTCTTCGGAGTCCTGATCCTCCTTTCGCGGCGGCGGCGGGCCGACGGGCAGCTCTTCCTCTGGTACCTGCTCCTCTACGCCCTCCTGCGCGGCGCGGTCGAGTTCACGCGGGGAGATCCTCGAGGCGACGCCTTCGGGGCTTCCACGTCCCAGATCATCGCCGTCGCCGCGGCGCTGGTCGCGGGGTTCTTTCTCTGGACGCGACGCCGGCCGCGGCCTACCGGGCGGAGCGCCTGATGGACGGGGGCGGCCACCGGTTCGTCGTCGAGCCGGCGGACGACGGCGCGCGCCTCGACCGTTTCCTCGCCTCCCGCCTCCCCTCGATGAGCCGGGCCTTCCTGCAGAGATTGACCCGCGACGGCCACGTCCTCGTCGACGACAGGGCGTCGCGTCCCGCGCAGTCCGTGAGAGCGGACCAGGTCGTCACGCTGATCATCCCCGAGCCCGAGGCGAGCCGGTTCGAGCCCGAGGCGATCGCGCTCGACGTGCTGTACGAGGACGAGGATCTCGCCGTGCTCGACAAGCCGGCCGGGATGGTGGTC
The DNA here is from genome assembly GCA_016195325.1 of Acidobacteriota bacterium. Taxonomy (NCBI): domain Bacteria; kingdom Pseudomonadati; phylum Acidobacteriota; species Acidobacteriota bacterium. Next base: position 2,120 of record JACPZX010000114.1, on the reverse strand, counting down.
CACCCGGGCGCCGGCGCCAGGTCGGGAACCCTCGTGCACGCCCTCCTGGCGCGATCGCCGGGCTGGTCCACGATCGGCGGCGCGGAGCGGCCGGGAATCGTCCACCGGCTCGACCGCGGGACGTCGGGGGTGATCGTGGCCGCCCGAAACGACGCCGCGCACCGGTCCCTGGCGGCGCAGTTCAAGGATCGGACCGTCGAGAAGACGTACCTGGCGCTGGCCTGGGGGGAGGTGCGGATGGCGCACTTCACCGTCGATCTCGCCATCGGCCGGGACCGGATGCATCGCAAGAAGATCTCCGCGCGCACGTCCAAGGCGCGGGACGCCGTCACCGACTTCACCATCCGCGAGCGGATGCCGGGCGCGACGTTTCTCGAAGCGCGCCCCAGGACCGGGCGCACGCACCAGATCCGCGTGCACCTCAAGTCGGCGGGGCACCCCATCGTCGGAGACGCCCTTTATGGCGGCGACCGGGGGCGGGGCGCTGAAGGCGCCGCAATCCGGGAGGCGCTGCGGGCGTTTCCCCGGTTCGCGCTCCACGCGTGGCGCCTCGTGTTCACGCATCCCGCGACGGGACGCCGGTTGACGTTCGAGGCGCCGCTGCCCGCCACTTTCGAGCGCCTCCTCTCGGCGTTCCGCGCGGGAGCGGGCTCGCGGTGAGAATCGCGATCGCCGGAACCGGCCGCGTGGCGACGGGACTCGCCCTCGCGCTCGCCTCCCGCCGGGGGAGCGTCGCCCTCTCTTCGATCTGGTCGCGCCGGCCCGCGGCGGCCCGCGCGCTCGCCCGGCGCTGCAGGATCGAAGTCGCCGCCGCCTCGCCCGGCGCGGCGATCGCCTCAGCCGACGTCCTCCTCCTGTGCGTCGCGGACGACGCGATCGCCGCCGTCGCCGCGAGGTTCTCCCGGGAGTCGGGCCTCCGGGGCAAGGTGGTCCTGCACACGAGCGGTGCGCTCGGCCCGGCCCCGCTCCGCGCCCTCCGGAGGGCCGGGGCCTCGGTCGGCGTCGTGCACCCTCTCGCCGCGTTCCCCCGGGCGTCGTCGAGCGCCGCGGCGGCGCTCTTTCGCAGACCCATAGGCTTCACGATCGGCGGAGACGCCGCGGCGACTCGGGCGGCGCGCCGGCTCGTGAGGCGCCTCGGCGGCTTCCCCGTGCCCGCCCCGGCGAACCGAGCGGCCTACCACGCAGCGGCGGTGATGCTCGCGAACCACGTGACGGTTCTCGCGGCGGCCGGCCTCGGCCTCGTCGGTCGGCGCGCCGCGATGCGAGGGCCGAGCGTCCGCCGCGCCTTCGCGACGCTGATCCGGACCGCCGCGGACGGCATCGAGCGCGACGGGGGGCTCAAGGCGCTGACCGGCCCGGCGGCGCGGGGGGACGTCCTCACGATACGGCGCCATCTCGCCGCTTTGAGCACGGAGCGCCCCGAAGTCCGGGATCTCTACCGCGATCTGAGCCGGGAGGCGGCGCGCCTCTCGGCGCGGCGCGGGAGCCTCTCGGCGCGCGCCCTGGCCTCGATTCTCCGGGCTCTCGGGAGCCCGTCCCGGCGGGCGCGTTGACCTCGTTTCACGAAATCGCCTAGAATGCCGCGGCTTCGCCGCGCCTGCCGCGCGTGCGCCGTCCAACGGAGGATGTCATGGGAATGGAAGCTCTGGGGATGGTGGAGACTCGCGGGCTCGTCGCCTCGATCGAGGCCGCCGACGCGATGGTGAAGGCCGCCAACGTCGTGCTGATCGGGAAGGAATACATCGGCGCCGGCTACGTCACGGTGATGGTGCGCGGGGACGTCGGCGCCGTGAAGGCGGCGACCGACGCGGGCGCGGCCGCGGCGCGAAAGGTCGGTGAGCTGGTGTCCGTCCACGTCATTCCCAGGCCGCACGCGGAAGTGGAGTCCATTCTCCCGGGCGGCGCCGGAAAACCGGCGCGCGCCTGACCCGGAGAACCGCCGTTCCTTTCGGGACGGCCTGAGGTCCCTTCCCCATGGAGGACAAGGATCTCCTCTCGATCGCGGAGGCGCGGCGCCTTCTGGAGGCGGCCTCCGCGGCGGCGCCGATCCTCGCGTCGCTGACCCAGGATCGCGTCGACGCCATCCTCGATGCCGTGCAGGCCGCCGCGCTTCCTCGCGC